>CAZHHY010000022.1:8436-15818 GCA_964532375.1 uncultured Muribaculaceae bacterium | reverse complement strand
GTGCATGTGACATCTCTTCTTGATACTGTACTCGCATCCAGTTTGCAAAGCCACTATAGCCTTTTTGTGCTAAAAATGAAGACATTGAAAGGTACAAATAGGCACTCCATATTTCTGCATTAATCTGTTTATTTAGAATCTCTTCTACGTTTTTGTTAAATCTCATAATTTTATATTTTTAAATTTTAATACTAATTTTAATCACTTAAATAGTTATCTAATGATTCTTTATTGTTCGTTCGTTTGCTTATTTATTATTAATCGTTACTTGTTAGCGCTTGTTTTTCATCTTTCTCGTCTTTAAATCGTATAAAGAACTCTGTTCCTTGTCCAATCTCTGATTTTAACCAAAGTATACCCCCAAGTATTCGAGTAAACTCTCTTACAATTGATAGTCCCAGACCTGTTCCACCGTATACTCTTGTTTTACTCTCTTCTACTTGAGTAAATCTATTAAATACATTCTCTTGATCATCTTTTGGAATACCTACTCCGGTGTCTTTTACAAAGAGCAAAACACCTGTAGGTTCAACCTCAAAACCAAACTCTACATATCCTTTAGGTGTAAACTTGATTGCATTGTTAACTAGGTTAATAAATATTTGCTGAATCTTGATTTTGTCCGATAAAAACCAGAATGTCTCAAGATTAGGTATAGTGAGTCTTAAATCAATTTCCCCAGGTTGCTTACTAAAGAATAGGTAAATCTCATTTAAAAGAGCTATCAAATCAAAACTGTCTATCACAACTTTGGTTTGGCCAGACTCAATCTTAGCAATATCCATTATGTCATTTATAGAATATAACAAAGTGTGAGCACTTTTGTTTATAATAGTAACATACTCTTTTATGGTTGGATCTTGTGCATCAGACATAAGTAAATCTGAAAACCCAATTATTCCATTAAGAGGAGTTCTTATCTCGTGACTCATATTAGAGAGAAATACTGTTTTAATCCTATTGCTTTTTTCGGCCTCTTCTTTTGCCTCTTTAAGTTTTTTAAAGGCAGTGAGCTTTTCGATGAATACCCCTATAGTGTTAGCAAATATCTCAAATACTATTAAATCTTCTTCATTATATGCGTTTTGGTCATTATAATCTTGTACAACAGCAACTCCAATAACCTCTTTTAATGACGAATCTAATAAAGGAGCCCCCATCCAAACAGGAGAATATTTACCAATAGTCTCTAACTTAAATGACTTAGCTATCTCGGCCTCGTCTTGTTGAGTAATTTTGGCGCCTCTACCTGTGATACGAATATATTCGGTTAACGTATTTTCCATTGAGTGCATTTCGTTTGAATCTACTTTGTCGTATTCATCTACATAAAATGGAAAATTGTATTTGTTTTCATTCTTATGGTATAGAGCAATAAAGAAGTTATCTGCTTTAATTACTCTTTTCATGTGAAAATGCACTTTCTGTAAAAAAGTAGAGAGGTCTGTATCTACTAAAGATAACCTAGATAGATATAAAAGCACCTCTTGCATCTCTCTCTTTTTATACTTGAGAGTCATATCTCTAACAATTGCACCTACTCCAACATTGTCTCCTTCTAGCTTTATTGGGAACTTCATTGTTTCACTTACTTTATTAGTGAAAACCTCTTCATAAAAAAGAGTAACTCCCGTGTTCATTACTTCATTATCAGATTCTGTAAACCTAGCAGCAAGCTCTTTTGGGAAGAGATCAAAATCTGTCTTGGCAATAACTTCTTCACAACTTTTATTAAGATCTTCACAAAACCTTTTATTTGCTACCACATATTTGTGATTATGGTCTTTAATGAACATCATATCTCTATTCATATTAATAAATGAATGGTATCTGTGTTCACTCTTAGCTAATTCTACTCTAATCTTCTTATTATTTATTCTATTAATAAGCATTATACCTACAAGGACAGTAAAGAATGGATAGATAGTCAAAGCCGGGATAGAGAGAGATTTATATATGGCTGTTTTGAATTCATCTTCTTTTACAAACAAAATTGAGAAGAGCATAAAAAGATGAGCCAAGATACTTACTGCAGTTAACTCAATTATATACTTTCCTTTTCTCCAATTAGGGCGGTAGTGCTTCCACACTAAACCCGTTGTAGCAGCAAAAAATATAGTTCCAAGACCCATCCACAAACCAGCGCCGCCTAAATATATTCTATAGAGAGCAGCAATAACTCCTGCAATAATAGTAGTTAATGGACCAAAGAAGAGACCAGAGATTGTCATTAAGACAGATCTAGTATCAAAAACCAATCCATCAGACAGCTTTACGCTAGAGAGCATTAATAAAACAGCCACTCCTCCAAGGATAATCCCTACAAAAATTCTGTTTTTTATCTTTCCAAATGCACTTCCGCTAGCCCAAACAAAATCGTACAATAACGTTGCTGACAACAATATTGCCGCATTTTGAATAAGGCCAATAATTAAATCTATGGTCATATACACAAAGTTAGCTATTTTTCCTAAAAGGAGTAGTATCTAGTGCCTACTTTTAATATATTGAACTCTCCTTTAATTAAAATGTTTAGTAAAGGTAAGAATTTGTGCTATAATTTATATTTGCATTTGAAATATTATAAAAGAACATGGTAGAAAAAGAAAATATTATTAAACGAAGTTATCCTGTAACAGGCATGAGTTGTGCCTCGTGTGCAATGGGGGTAGAAAAAAAACTAGCTAACCAGAAAGGAGTTAAAAGCGCTGTTGTTAACTTTGCCGATAGTAGTGTTATGCTAGAATTTGAAACATCTGTAACAGATGCCAACCATCTAAAACAGAGTGTCCAAGAGATAGGCTACGATATGATAATTGAAGAAGAAGATAGGGCCAAAGAGATTCAGGAAGAGAGCGAAAGTAAAAACTATAAAAAACTCAAACGAAATACAATATTTGCATGGGTTTTCTCTATGCCAATAATGGTTATATCTATGTTTTTTATGCATCTGCATTACTTGAATATACCTATGCTACTGCTCTCTTTACCAGTGTTATTTATCTTTGGTAAAGACTTTTTTATTAACGGGTTCAAGTCTGTTACAAAGGGCAGTGCAAATATGGACACTTTAGTGGCTTTAAGTACCTCTATTGCGTTTGTATTTAGCTCATTCAATACGTTTTTTCCAAAATATTGGATAGAAAGAGGTGTAGAGCCTATGGTCTATTTTGAAGCTGCCACAATGATTATTGCATTTGTTTTACTAGGGAAGCTACTAGAAGAAAAGGCAAAAGGAAAGACATCTTCTTCAATAAAAGGCCTAATGGGGCTTCAACCCAAGCATGCCACTATTATTATAGGCTCTCAGGTGCAAACTGTAGCCATTTCTGCAATTAAAATTGGAGATCTTATAAGAGTTAAGCCTGGAGAAAAAATTCCTGTAGACGGTGTTCTAACTGCAGGAAATTCTTTTGTAGACGAGAGCATGATTACAGGCGAGCCTATAGCCGTTTTAAAAACAGAAGGTCAAAAAGTTCTTGCCGGAACCATAAATCAAAAAGGAGCATTCACTTTTGAAGCGGTAAAAGTTGGAGGCGATACTCTGCTTGCCCAAATAATAAAAACAGTAAAGGAAGCACAAGGTAGCAAAGCTCCGGTACAAAGAATTGCAGACAAAATTGCCTCTATATTTGTACCTATTGTTATTGGAATCTCAATTTTAACCTTAGCTACATGGCTAATTATTGGAGGAACAGACCAGTTTGCAAAAGCACTCCTTTCTGCGGTCTCTGTTCTTGTTATTGCCTGCCCGTGTGCGCTTGGGCTTGCCACACCTACAGCACTCATGGTAGGAATAGGCAAAGGTGCGCGCGAACATATCTTAATAAAAGATGCTACTGCGTTAGAACAATTAACAAAGGTAAATGCAGTGGTTCTAGACAAAACCGGAACTCTTACAGAAGGGGCACCTGTTGTATCAGATTGGATATGGCTAGACAACACACTCTCCCAAGAGAAAAAGAGAGAGTATTCAAATATTATTTACTCTATTGAAGATAAGTCTGAGCACCCTTTAGCAGGGGCAATTGTCTCATATTTAAAAGTAGAAAGAGGTGCTGCCCAGGTTAGCAATGAGGTTGTTCAGGTTAATATTGAAAACTTCGAAAGCATAACCGGAATGGGCGCTAAAGCGAATTATAATGGTATTAGTTATTTTATTGGCAGCCACAAACAACTGGGAGAGAAGGGCAAAGAAGCACAAAAAGCACTTGCAAACAATGGGGGTAAAAGTATTGTAATATTTAATAGCAATGATAACCCTATTGCAATAATAGGAATAAAAGACAAAGTGAAGAGAAATTCACAGGAGACAGTAAAGGAGCTTCATAAAATGGGAATAGAGGTGCATATGCTCACTGGAGACAATAACGAAAATGCAGCTGCAGTAGGTGCCGAACTAGGAATAAAATATTTTAAAGCAAGCGCATTACCCCAAGATAAAGATGACTATATTACTCATTTACAGTCAAAAGGTAAAATTGTAGCAATGGTAGGAGATGGAATAAACGATTCCCAGGCTCTGAGTAGAGCAAATGTGAGTGTGGCAATGGGTAAGGGTACAGATATAGCCATGGATGTAGCTATGATCACTCTAATCTCGTCAGATCTAGCTCTTTTACCCAAAGCTTTCGAACTCTCTAGAAGAACAGTAAAACTAATTCATCAAAATCTATTCTGGGCATTTATCTATAATATTATTGGAATTCCTATTGCTGCCGGGGTTCTCTACCCATTTACAGGAGTTTTACTAGACCCTATGATAGCAGCAGCCGCAATGGCATTCAGTTCTGTATCGGTAGTTCTGAACAGCTTGCGGCTGAGTAAATAACTTGTTAAGAAAGATTTAACGCCACCCGAATGGATGCTCGGCAACAGCTTTGGCAGCAAAAGGGTGGTAGTCTCCTTTAAGCCCAACTGCAACAGAGTTCCTTATATCGTAAACTATTTGAATAGATTTGCGAGCCTCTTTTATGCCAAAACCACCACCTGCAAATATCTCTTTGTAAGATTCTGTGTGCAAATCGCTAAAGCCATCTGTAAATTCAATCTCTTGCCCTTCTATGTTAAACGAGCGATAAATTCTTTGGCCTTTATCTATAATCTCTTGTGGGAGCGTAGCATCGTTTATACTTAAGAAATAACGAACTCGGGCACGTTCAAATTCAATAAAGCCCGCTACCCTATCGTGAGTCTTTACGTGTACCACATTCTTTTTAACCTCGCCAAAAATCCAGTAAAGCATATCATAAAAATGGATACCAATATTGGTAGCTATACCACCGCTTTGGTGCACATTGCCTTTCCAGCTTGTAAAGAACCAATTGCCCCTAGAGGTAATATAGGTAAGATCCATATCATACACCTTATCTTTTGGGCCTTCATCTACCATCTTTTTTAAATCTATAATAGATTTATGGTAGCGCATTTGTAAAATAGTAAACACTTTTTTGCCACTATCACTTTCGGCTTTCTCAAGAGCATCTAAATTCCAAGGGTTAAGAACCAGTGGCTTCTCTGAAATTACGTTAGCACCCATTTTAAGGCCATATCTTATATGAGCATCGTGCATGTAATCTGGAGAACATACTGCTAGATAATCTACCCCGTGGCCATCTTCGGCTGCTTTTGATAGGTGTCTGTCGAAAAGTTCAAATTCCTTAAAAAAGGAACACTCAGGAAAGAAACTATCCATAATACCAACACTGTCGAACGGATCTACGGCAGCAAATAAATTATTCCCTGTCTCTTTTATTGCTTTAAAATGACGGGGAGCAATGTAACCTGCGGCTCCCATCAAAGCAAATTGTTTTACTGTTTCCAATTTATATCTTTTTACTATTAATCAAATATATAAAGAATATTCCTCATTTAAAACTTACGAGCTCCAACCAAAGGGGTGTAAAGAACTCTCTTTTTTTGCAAATGGGTGATAATCTCCTTTTAGCCCTATAGGGGTTGCGTTTCTTATATTATGTACAATCTCTATAGATTTCCTTGCTTGGTCTAAGCCAAAGCCCTCTCCAGAGAGTATGTGATTGTATGAGTCTGTATGTAATTCTGTAAACCCATCAGAAAATTCAATCTCGGTTCCCTCCATTGATAAAGAACGGTATGTTCTTTTACCTGCAAGCTTTGCTTCTTGAGGTAGGGTATCAAAGTTTATACTAAGAAAATAACGAACTCGAGCCTTTTCAAACTCTAAAAACCCTGCTACCCTATCGTGCGAAGAGATATGCACAATATTTTGTTTTACCTCTCCAAAAATCCATGCTAGCATATCATAAAAGTGGACTCCTATATTGGTTGCCACCCCTCCGCTTTTGCGAGCATCGCCTTTCCAACTTGTATAATACCAATGCCCCCTA
The DNA here is from genome assembly GCA_964532375.1 of uncultured Muribaculaceae bacterium. Lineage (GTDB taxonomy): Bacteria > Bacteroidota > Bacteroidia > Bacteroidales > UBA932 > Bact-08. The sequence goes on along the minus strand of CAZHHY010000022.1, from coordinate 9,450 downwards.
GAGGTTATATAAGTGAGATCTAAATCGTAAATTTTATCTACTGGGCCTTGGTCAATCTTTTTCTTTAGATCTATAATTGCCGAGTGCAGCCTAAGTTGCAGAATATTGAATACTTTTTTACCAGTTTCGTTTTCAATCTTTTCTAAAGCATCTATGCTTTTTGGATTTAAAACAAGTGGTTTTTCGCTAATAACATTAGCGCCGGCTCTAAGTCCAAAGCGTATGTGAGCGTCGTGAAGGTAGTTAGGGGTACAAATAGAGACATAATCTAACTTGCCAGTGCAGCGTCCATCTTTTTTAATAATAGCGCCGTTCTCCATTTTGGTAACATGGCGCTCGAACAACTCATATTGTGTGAAAAAAGAGCACTTTGGAAAATAGGAGTCAATAATTCCTACCGAGTCAAACACGTCATACGCAGCACAAAGGTCGTTTCCAGTATCTTTAATGGCTTTCATATGCCTTGGGGCAATGTACCCCGCTGCACCTATTAGAGCAAAATTTTTCACTACAAGCTTGTTTTAAAATATCTCGCAAATATACATAAAATGTGCCATGCTCGTGTAAAATCCAATATTAATGGATTACAAATTATCGTACATCTCGTTATAATAGTTGGTATATTCGCCAGATGTAACTCGGTTTAGCCACTCTTCATTCTCTAAGTACCACTTTACAGTTTTCTCGATTCCCTCTTCGAACTGGAGTGATGGGCTCCAACCCAGCTCGTTATGCAGCTTAGATGAATCTATTGCATATCTAAGATCGTGGCCTGCACGGTCTGTAACATAAGTAATTAAACTATCACTACTTCCAGGAGCTCTTCCCAATAATTTATCGGCAGTTTTAATAAGAACCTTTATAAGATCTATGTTTCTCCACTCGTTAAAGCCTCCAATATTATAAGTTTCGCCCCTTTTACCTTTGTGGAAAATAAGATCTATAGCTCTCGCGTGATCTTCTACATAGAGCCAATCTCTCACGTTCTCTCCCTTTCCATAGACAGGTAAAGGC
>CAZHHY010000022.1:0-8426 GCA_964532375.1 uncultured Muribaculaceae bacterium | reverse complement strand
TGTTTTTTATATTATTAATAAAAAGAGGAATAAGCTTTTCTGGGAATTGATAGCCGCCATAGTTATTAGAACAGTTAGAAATTACAATAGGCAATCCAAAAGTATCGCTATATGCTCTTACAAAGTGGTCGCTAGCTGCTTTTGATGCCGAATATGGCGAGTGTGGGTCGTACCTAGTCTCTTCTGTAAAGAAAGTGCCCTCGTCTTCCAAAGAACCGTAAACCTCGTCTGTAGAGACATGGAAAAATAGTTTGTTTTCAAACCCCTCTTTGCCGTTTGCTCCCCAATAGTTTTTTGCTGCTTGGAGTAGAGCTAAAGTGCCCATAACGTTTGTTTGAGCAAATGCAAATGGGTCTTTGATAGAGCGGTCTACATGAGATTCTGCTGCTAAATGGATAACTCCATCTATAGAATACTTAGTAAAGAGCATCTCTATAAAGCTATGGTCGCAAATATCGCCTTTAACAAAAGTGTAATTCTCTCTATTCTCAACATCACGCAAGTTTTCTAAATTACCTGCATAGGTGAGTTTATCAAGGTTAATAATATGATAGCTAGGGTATTTATTAACAAGAACCCTAATTAGATGAGAACCAATAAAACCGGCACCACCGGTAACAAGAATATTTTTCATAATTTCTAGTGATTTATAACTACGCTTTAAAATATTTTAGAAGTGACTCTCTCCAATGAGGAATAGTGACTCCAAAAGTCTCTTTTATTTTTAATTTATCTAATACCGAATAGGCAGGTCTTTTGGCTTTAGTAGGGAATTTATCGCTAGTAACAGGAATTATTGTGCAGTTATTACAAGATTTAGAAGCTATTTCCAATGCAAAGTCGTACCAAGAACAAACCCCCTCATTAGAGAAGTGATATACTCCGGTAGCAAATTTAGACACCTCTCCCTTATCTTTTAAAGAAAGGTACTGCGAGCAAATTTCAATTATAGCTGCAGCTAAGTCTCTTGCATATGTTGGAGTTCCTATTTGGTCAAAAACAACGTTTAGAGAGGGTTTCTCGCAAGCGAGTTTTTGTATTGTCTTAACAAAGTTATTTCCATATTTAGAATAGAGCCAAGAGGTTCTAATGATAACATATTTAGCTCCCGAATTTATAACTGCCTGCTCTCCCTTTGCCTTAGTTGAACCATATACACTTTTTGGGTCTGTCATGTCGCTCTCTTTATATGGCAAGGGGCCATTACCATTAAAAACGTAATCGGTAGAGATATGAAACAAAAGGGCATTGTTTGCCTTTGCAGCTCTTGCTAAATTTGCCGAGGCTGTACTATTTATCTTTTCACAAAGAGCGGGCTCCTCTTCTGCTCTATCAACCGCAGTATAGGCAGCACAATTAATAATTACAGAGATAGAGTTCTCTTTAAGAAAATTATCTACAGCCTCTACATTAGTAATATCTAACTCATTCTGATCTGTAAAAAAAACTGTACCGTTTTTAAGTGCTTTAGGAATCTTATTACTACCTAGTAGAAATCTAAGCTCGCTTCCCAGCTGGCCATTTGCACCTGTAATTAATATATTAGAGACTAAAGACATAATTTAATAACCTTAAATGTGTAAATTACTATTATAGCTAATAGAGGATGTCATTGTAATCGAAAAGCTTTGCATCCATTAACGAAGGGTGCTGTTTATCCTTATCGCTCAAGAGAATCTCTTTTTGGGGAATTCTCCAATCAATATTAATTGATGGATCGTCCCACCTAATTGTACCTTCGTGGCTTGGCGAGTAATAACTATCGCATTTATACTGAAAAATGCACTCTTCACTCAACACCACAAAGCCGTGGGCAAAGCCTCTAGGGATAAGCATCATCAATTTATTTGAATCGGTTAATTCTGTAGCAACATACTTGCCAAATGTAGGGGAGCCCTTTCTAATATCTACCGCAACATCTAGCACACTGCCTTGAAGCACTCTAACAAGTTTGCTCTGAGCAAATGGTGGCAATTGATAGTGAAGCCCTCGTAAAACACCATAACTAGATTTAGATTCGTTGTCTTGGACAAACCTAGTGCTAAAGAGCTTCTCTTCAAATATTCTCTCCGAAAAAGATTCCATAAAGTAACCTCTTGCGTCATAAAACACTTTAGGTTCTATAATAAGTACTTCGGGTATAGATGTTTGAATTACATTCATTTTATAAGATCTATTAAATATTGGCCATATTGGTTCTTAGCCATTGGTTTGGCTATTTCTAATATTCTGTTTGAGTCTATCCAACCCATATTGTAGGCAATCTCTTCTAAACAAGCAATTTTAAGTCCCTGTCTTTTCTCTATAACCTCTACAAAGGCAGACGCCTCGCTAAGTGAATCGTGAGTTCCTGTATCTAACCAAGCAAATCCCCTGCCCAGTAGTTGCACTTTTAAAGATTCCTCTTTTAAAAACTCTTGGTTAACTGTAGTTATCTCAAGTTCGCCTCTTGCAGATGGTTTAATGGTTTTAGCAACCTCTACCACTTTGTTAGGATAGAAATAGAGCCCCACTACAGCATAATTACTTTTGGGCTCTTTTGGTTTCTCTTCTATGCTAAGCACTTTGCCACTCTTGTCAAACTCTGCAACCCCATACCGCTCGGGGTCATTTACATAGTAACCAAAAACAGTGGCTAGGTTGTTGTTTTTAGCATCTTCTACTGCCTCTCTAAGCATATGGCTAAAAGATTGCCCGTAAAAAATATTGTCTCCAAGAACAAGGCATGCACAATTGTCTCCTATAAACTCTTCGCCAATTATAAAGGCCTGTGCAAGACCATCTGGCGATGGTTGTTCGGCATATTCAAAGTTAACGCCATAGTCGGTCCCATCGCCCAATAATCTCCTAAACCCTGGCAGGTCTAAGGGGGTAGATATAATTAGAATATCGCGAATTCCAGCCAACATTAGTACCGAAATAGGGTAATAGATCATTGGTTTATCATAAATTGGGAGTAGTTGTTTAGAGACTCCCTTTGTTATAGGATAGAGCCTAGTTCCGGAGCCACCGGCAAGAACGATACCTTTCATAATTTAAAGTTTAGTCAATTAAAAACATAGAAAAAAGAGCGTAGCTACTTTCTAAAGAGCCCTCTTTTTTTGGGTTGTGGAATTGATTGTCTATTTTGAAATATCTCTGGAGAAAAGCATCTATCTTCGTTCTCTTTAAGAGAATTGTAAATAAACCCCCAATCTGGTATTCCTCCAAAATTCCTATCGTCAATAAACATATCTACCATTAATTTTCGGGGGCCCAACGTTGTATTGTCTCCAGGTTCATTTTGATTGACAGCATAAAAAACAAGACCTCTGGCTTTACAATAATTAACAGCCTCTTCTAATAGATCTCCTTCTCTAACAGTCCATAATATTAAGTTGTGCCTAAGTTCGCTTTGAATTAATTTTAGCGTTTCTATAGCAAATGGAATCTCTTCTCCAATTTGTGGATAACGGTGCTTGACAATAGTTCCGTCAAAATCAATTGCAATAAACATGTCTCTTTTTTAGATTAATTATGCAAAATTACTCTTTTTAAATGACATTTCTAACTGTTAATTATTGAATGGCAAATAGAATCTAATAATGTAGCATTGTGGTCTATATAGTTCTGTGCAGCACTCATTAATTTCTTCATATTTTTAGCAGACGCATTGTCTATCTTAAGATCTGCTGTGAGCATTGGTGGCTCAATTCTTCTATAACTTTGCGCAACACCATTAATCGTAAAAATTTGCTGCATTTGATAATCTACAGTTTCAGAAACAGAGGCCATTAAAATGTCTAAAATTGGATGTAGCCAGTGGAGATATCCAAAATGCTTTGTTTTGTTGTAATGATAGGGTTTAAGTGCCTTGCCAGTTCCTATAGAGAGCATGTAAAAATTACTAATTTTCTCTTGTGGCCATATTTTTATTGCCTCTACCAAAGCACACATAGCTGGGTTGCCCGCATATACCCCACCATCTACCAAATGCCTTGAGCCACCATCTTTTGCAAATATTTGTGCTGGAATAAAATAGCTAGGAGCTGCCGAGGTAGCACAAGCAATATCGCAGAGTTTATAATCTGCCATGTTTCCATATTTGGTAGTTGCGAATTTACTAAAAAGCAGAGCCTTACGGCTGCTAATATCATATGCTGTTATTAAGCAATCTTTCATTACCTCAGATATATAGCTATCGCCAATAATTTTTTTAGAAAAATCGTATAGTGCATCTTCGCTATATCTACTTCTAATTAAACCACCTACAGATCTAAAAAAATATCCAAAAGATTTTTTGAAAAGAACAGGGCCAAGCTGGGCATAAAGTTCTAGAATCTGTTGTGCGTTATATTTAGGCCTTGAGCAATTCGACTCTTTTTCTGGAGTGAGATAAAGAGCAACCAATATACCTCCAGCCGAGGTGCCTGCTAATAGATCAAAGCAATCTGCAATAGCTAAGTTGGGGTTATTAGTTTCCTGAGCTATCCGTTTTTCAATATGAGCAAGTATTGCTGCAGGGAGAACTCCTCTTATGCCTCCCCCGTCAATTGATAAGATTTTTTTCACGATAGATTAGATAGTCTTATTAAACAAACAGCACTAATTTACATATTTTTAAGTTAAAACAATATAAAATTGGGACAACATTTTACATAGTAGTTTGTTTTAAAACAGTAGAAACTATAATAATTATAATATGAGTGAATTCATAAACAACTCGGCAAAAAGAAAACAAATTCTTAAAGAGACTATTTTACAGCTACATAGAGGAGAAACTCCTGCAAACGCACAGGCTAAACTCAAAGAGATATTAAAGGCTGTTCCATATAACGAGGTAATTGAGGTAGAGCAAGAGCTAATAGCCCAAGGCCTACCAGAAGAAGAGATACTTAAATTCTGCGATATACATAGCTCTGTTCTAGAAGGAACAATTGAGTCTCCTAATACAAAAGTCCCTGAGGCTCACCCCGTAGATACTTTTAAAAAAGAGAATATAGAGGTAGAGAAAGTGGTTTCTCTAGTGAAGGCAATTTTTGACTCGGTACCTTCTCATAACTTTGAAAATGAAAAAGAAGAGGTTTTGAAATTAGTTATAAAGCTTAAAGGGCACTTTAATGCATTGTACGATTTAGACAAACACTATAAAAGAAAAGAGTACCTACTTTTCCCTTTTCTTGAGAAACTAGAGATTACCGGTCCACCAAAAGTGATGTGGGGCAAACATGACCAAATAAGAGAACAGCTCAAAGAGTGTCACAAAGTCTTAGATCTTGAGAAAATAATTACTAAACAAGAGCTTATCTCTGCTATTATTAGCTTTTTAGCACCTACAATAGAGGCAATAGAGAGTATGGTTATGAAAGAAGAAGAGATTTTATTGCCAATGTGCCTAGAGAAATTTAGCGAAGAGAATTGGTATCAAATATATCTTGAAACTCCAGTTTATGGCTACTGCCTATACGACCCTAAGGCAGAGTGGACTCCTTCAAAAGAGGTGGCTCAAAAAATGCAATACAATAGTGCTACTGGCAGCTCAGAAACCGGCTTTACCATGGAATATCAAAAAGGTGCACCCGTGAGGCTCTCGTCTGGTAGTTTCGATTTGAAAGAGTTGGAAGCTCTCTTTTTAACTCTCCCAGTAGATATCACCTATGTAGATGCAAACGATAAGGTTAAATTTTTCTCGCATAGCCCAAACCGGGTTTTTGAAAGAAATCGTTCAATAATTGGAAGAGATGTACGTTTGTGCCACCCTCCAGGAAGTGTAAATATTGTAGAACAAATTCTTGTAGATTTTAAAAGTGGAAAAGAGAATCAAGCTAAATTTTGGATATCTAATTTTATGGGTAGGTTTGTTTTCATAGAGTATACTGCATTAAGAGGTAAGGACAATGAGTATCTAGGAGTTATAGAGGTAACTCAAGATATTACAGAATTACGCAAATTAGAAGGAGATCAAAGGCTTCTCTCTTATAGTAGAAAAAGCTAATGACCACAGTAAGCATAAATGTTACTTTTAATATATAAATTTATTTTATGATCTATATCGCGTATTTATTCTCGCTTTTCCTTACCATTAGGTTGCTAGTAGCCCTTGTCAACTTTATTTGGGTTCGTTACACTTTGCGCCAATTAGCAAACTCTGAATATAGCATTAAAGAAAATCCAGTGAAATGGTCTTTGTTAATTCCCGCCCGTAACGAGGAAAACAGCATAGACAACATACTTTTAGACGCTAGCCGCATGGCTCCCGCACCCTTTGAAGTTATTGTCTTTGACGACAACTCAACCGATAATACATCAAAGTTGGTAAATGCCTATAAGATGTATTTACCTCAATTGAGAATTATAGAGAGCAAAGTAGAGGAGCTTCCACAAGGGTGGCTTGGCAAAAACTGGGCATGTAATAGGCTTGCTCAAGAGGCTTCAGGAGATTACTTGCTCTTTGTAGATGCCGATGTTAGATTGGAAGATAACATCGGTAATAATTGGATTGGATATGCCATTAAAAACAACCTCTCTTTGCTCTCTGTTATTCCAAAACAGATAGCAGACACCCGCGGGAGCCGTCTTGCTGTTCCTATTATGAACTGGATAACGCTCTCTTTAATACCTCTGCCTTTGGTAAATCTCTCTAAGTGGAGACACTTTGTGGCAGCAAATGGGCAGTTTATGCTGTTTAAAGCAAGTGATTATCGTAAAACAGAGCCTCATAGTACTTTTAGTAATAGCCATGTAGATGATTTAGATATAAGTCGCTTCCTTAAAAAGAGTGGATATAAAATTGCAACCCTAACTGGAGACAATAACATTATGTGCCACATGGGTGGTTCTCTAAACCAAGTAATAAACGGTTTTTCTAGAAATGTACTACACTTCTTTGGAGATTCCATTGCGGCTACCGTTGCATTTGTGCTTATCACTACCTTTACTCCTTTGCTTTTAATCCCTTTGGGAAGTACTGCTGTTGGCTTATGGCTTGCAGCAATAATAGCCATAAGAGCACTAGTCTCTGCTACAACTCAGCAGAGTATAGGAGATAATGTTATTCGTATTTTTTCACAACACTACTTTTTTGTAGTAATTGTGTTTACTGCAATCTTAAATAGAACCCGCAAAAGTTTATTGTGGAAGGGTAGAAATATCTATGGAATAGGCGATTAATTAAGAACGATCATTATTTCGTCTAGTTATCTCGCTCTTTATGAGTTGTAATTCCCTACCAGTTTGTCCTGCCATAGAGGTGTTCTCTTCTGCTCTTCTCAGTAGATATGGGAGAACCTCTTTTACAGGTGCATATGGTACATATTTGCAAACATTAAAGCCTTCTTCTGCTAATGTAAAAGTAATATTATCACTCATTCCATAAAGCTGAGAGAAAAAGATACGTTCATCTTCATTTTTGAGATTTTTCTCTTTTATTAACTTTGCCAATAGATAGTTACTTTCATAATTATGAGTACCACTAAATAGTTCAAAAGTATCTATATGCTCCATAACATACTTCAGACCCGAATTGTAGCCATTGTCGGTATCTTCTTTAGTAGGGTAAATAGGATCGGGGTATCCATTCTTTGCTGCTAACTCTCTCTCTTCTTCCATATAGGCACCTCTAACGAATTTTATTCCCGGGATATAATTCTTCTCTTGAGATTCCTTATGAATTTTTTTAAGATAATCTAATCTATCTTTTCTATACATCTGTAGTGTTTGAAAAACTATTGCTCTTTTAGAGTTAAACATAGCCATTGCTTCCTCGGCAATTCTATCTATGATCTCTTGAGTTGCATAGTGTTCGGCATCTATGAGTATTCTAACATCGTTATCATATGCTTTTTGGCAAAGAGCAATTATTCTTTCTCTGAATTTTTTGAGCTCTTCTTTCTCTTGGTCATTCAATGAACTTAAATCTTTTGCTGCCTTATTAAGTACAGCATCATTTACCATTGCAGTTGGTTTAAACACAGTGTATGGTATAAATGAATTCCCTTTTGCAAAATCGATAGAACGCATAGTTTCATTAAATGCATTGTTGATATGCTCTTGAGACGAGCCTCCCTCTGCTGAGTAGTCTAATACACATTTTACATTGTAAGTTTTTAACAGATCTACAGTTTTTGCGCACTCTTCTAAGCTCTCTCCACCAACAAATTGACGGTAAAGAGTAGGTTTAACTGCCCACGCTACTGGAAAATGTATTGCCAATGCAGTATTGGTCATTATTTTGGCAAGTTTAACAATAAAGGGGCTTTGAATTACTGTAAATAGTAATTGCGCATTGCGTAAATCACCCTTGCTTTTCATAGAGAAAGCAATCTTGGTATTATCGAAGTTCATGGTTAGAGGTTAAGTTAAGTATATTTTTAGATTATGCTTGGCTATCTATTAAAGTAGCACTTTAATAAATTTTTGGAATAAATTAGTGGAAAATCTGAAAACAA
>CAZHHY010000021.1:0-15971 GCA_964532375.1 uncultured Muribaculaceae bacterium | reverse complement strand
ATTATTACCTTCGATTATTCAGAAAATAACACTCTATCGGGAGACTTAATTATAAGTATAGATACCGTTAGAGATAATGCCGAACAATATAAAACGTTGTTTAGAGAAGAACTTAATAGAGTAATTATTCATGGCGTTCTTCATTTAATGGGCTATAAAGATAAAACCCAAGAAGAGAAAAAAGAGATGAAAAAGATGGAAGATTTGGCGCTTTCTCTTTATGCTATCTCGCAATTAAAGTAATTAAAAGAGAATGATTAACGAGTACGATATTATCGTTATTGGAGCAGGACATGCCGGTTGTGAAGCTGCATATGCTGCTGCTAAAATGGGTTCATCTGTATTGCTACTTACAATGGACATGAATAAAATAGCCCAAATGTCTTGTAACCCAGCTATGGGAGGTATTGCAAAGGGTCAAATTGTTAGAGAAATAGATGCTTTGGGGGGTTATTCTGCCCTTATTACTGATGCTTCTACTATGCAATTTAGAATGTTAAACAGATCTAAAGGACCTGCTATGTGGAGCCCAAGAGCCCAATGTGACAGACAACATTTCTCTTTAAATTGGCGTTATCTTTTAGAACATACAGACAATTTGCATATATGGCAAGACACAGCTACTGAATTTATCTTTACCGACAATAAGATAACAGGTGTGATTACAGAAATGGGCTCTACATTTAAAGCCAATGCCGTTATTCTAACAGCTGGTACTTTTCTAAATGGTAAATTATTTGTTGGTCAAAATAGTGGGGTAGGTGGTAGAATGGGAGAGATGCCTTCTTTGAAATTGTCTGAACAACTTTTTTCTAAAGGTTTTGTAGTAGGAAGAATGAAGACGGGAACTCCCCCACGTATCGATATTCGCTCGGTAGATCTTACTACGCTGGAAATACAGCAAGGAGATTCAATGCCAGACAAGTTTTCTTTCTTAAATATACCTTCTCCAATTCAATCTGAAACACAGCAGCTAAGTTGTTATATGGTTCATACTAACGAAGTTGTGCATGATATATTGAAAACTGGATTCGAGTTTTCTCCTCTTTTTTCCGGTAAAATTTCGGGATTAGGACCCAGATATTGCCCAAGCATAGAAGATAAACTAAAAACGTTTGCAAGCAAAACAACTCATCAATTATTCTTAGAACCAGAAGGGTGGAATACTAATGAATACTATTTACAAGGGTTTGCATCTTCATTACCCCTTGACACTCAGTATAATGCGTTGCGTGCTATCCCAGGATTCGAGAATGTTATAATTTTTCGTCCTGCTTATGCTGTAGAATATGATTATTTTCCACCAACTCAATTACATCATACACTTGAAACTAAGTTGGTAGAAAATCTTTATTTCGCTGGTCAAGTAAATGGTACAACGGGATATGAAGAAGCGGGAGCGCAAGGTTTAATGGCTGGAATAAATGCTCACCTTAAATTGAACTGTAAAGATCCGTTAGTTCTAAAACGAGACCAAGCCTATATTGGAGTACTCATTGACGATTTAGTTACTAAGGGAGTAGATGAGCCATATAGAATGTTTACATCTAGAGCAGAGTATCGCATTTTGCTAAGACAAGATAATGCCGATCTTAGATTAACTCAAATTGGATTTAATATTGGCCTTGCAACAAAAGAGAGGTTAGATTTGATGATTCAAAAATATGCTTTTATTGAGAGTCTCACAAATTATTTAACCCATACCTCTATAGATCCAATTGAGATAAATGATTATTTAACTAGTGTTGGTTCTTCTGAGATCACTTACAAACGAAAATTGGCCGATCTTCTCTCTAGACCACAAGTCACATTGCAACCTCTTTTAAAGAATGTTCCACGAGAAACATTCTTTAGTGAGTATACAACCCCTACATCTATAGTACCACTACCATATCAACCTAAAGTTACAGTTAATGATAATATCTCTACAGAAATTGTTATTGAGGAGATTCTAGAAGCGGCAGAAATTTGGATAAAGTATAAAGGCTATATTGAGAGAGAAAGAAGAATTGCAGATAAGATTCTTAAGTTAGAAGATATTCATATTCCAGAAAACTTCGATTATGCTAATTTAAAATCTATTTCTACCGAATCTAGGTATAAATTAATTAAACATCAACCCAAAACAATCTCCCAAGCTTCTAGAATCCCTGGAGTATCTCCAGCAGACATCTCTGTTTTGCTTATTTATTTTGGAAGGTAATCTAATTTGCAGATACTTAATGTTGGTAATTACATTAAGATTTGATTGCTATAATTTTCGACAATAATTTTTAATTATAATTTGCACGTATATACAATTTAAATTTAGAACTGCATTTTTAATAACTACTCGCATTTCCAATTTATTCTCTCTAGGTTTTACTAATTAATGCTCTTGGCTCTTACAATTAAATAGGAGATGTTCCACGAGGAACATCTCCTATTTAATTGTAAGTTATATGAGTATAGCGACTATCTGCATTATTTATTCATTCCATAGAGAGGGTTAAATACTTTTCAAGCAGTTCTTTTTCAATTTTGCTATTTTGGTTTAGTATTTTTATGAGTGAGTTTTTAATTACTGCTGGTTTTGATATAAACTGGTTAAAAAGCCCTATTTGAGTTGTAATTGGGAATTCTAGAACTGCTTTTTCTCCAAGAGGGAATTGAGTGGCAACATTTGCAATTAAGGCTTCTAATTCATAAATTGTCTTAACATTATGATCTACTACCTTTATTATTTGTACATTGCTTTCTAATTGGTATGAGCAATAGAAAAGGGAATCTCCAAAGTACTGAGTAATGCCATTTCTAGATCTAATTTCCATTAAAGAGTACTCTAAAATATTTTTTGGCCATAAAAAATTAGTTGCTCCTATAGATTCTCTTAGTTTTTGGTGATCTTGGGTGTTATTATACGTTTTTTGCGTACTTTTATTTGCTTTGTCTAACGCATTTTTTGAGGAAGCAAGGTCTATTTCTATTTGATAATTCCACAGAGTTTTGTCGAAAGATTGCCTTTCGTATAGGTCAAATAACGACTCTTCTACAGGGTTTACTAATATATAGTCAAGTAAATTTGAGTGTGAGTAGTGTATTGCTTCGTTCATTAGTTTACGTGAATAACCTTTTCCTCGAAATTGTTTTAAGGTTCCTACTCCGTAAACATATGCACCATTAAGTTTCTGATAACACTCTTGAGAATCTCCTACAATTGCATAGGAAGGAAGAACAGATAGCATTGCAACAGCGCTATTTGTTCCATTAGGAAAGATGCCCCAGCTAATAGAGTGGGGGAAACAAAGGTCAATAAAATTATTTATATAGTTTAAATCTTGGGTAAAACATTCTCTCCATATGTTTTGCACAGAGAGATTGTCTTTACTGGATAAGAGCTTTACTGTATAAGCATCTATTTCTTGTTCGTTTTCTATAAATTTCACTAATCTTCGTTTTTATAAATTTCGTTAATAAGTGATTTGTATTTTGCGCTAAGGTTATGTCTCTTTAATTTTAATGTTTGTGAGAGTAAATCGTTTAGTGGTGTCCAATCGTCTGCTACCAATTTAACTCTTTTAATCTGTTCGTGGCCAGCCAATCTTTTATTAATAACAGCAATTTCTCTATTAATTTTATCATTAACCTCCTTAATATGAATTAGTTGATCGTTATTTTCATATTGAAGTTTGTGTTTGGAGGCCCAATCGCGTAATCTATTAAAATCTGGTATAATAATAGCAGAAGCAAACTTCTCGTTTGCGCCTATTACCATACAATTCTCTATATAAGCCGATTCTTTAAGCAAATTCTCTATGACTTGGGGAGAGACGTACTTGCCTGCAGAGAGCTTAAATATTTCTTTTTTACGATCGGTTATTTTAAGGAAAATCTTATCTACCATAACTCCTATATCTCCAGTGTGTAGCCAGCCTTCTTGGTCTATTACTTCTTTTGTAAACTCGGGGTCTTTATAGTATCCCATCATAATGTGAGGCCCTCTTGATAGAATTTCTCCGTCTGGAGCAATTTTCATCTCTGTACCTTCCATTACCTTACCTACAGTTCCAATCTTGATAATCTTCTCTTTAGGATTGTTTACAGCAATCACGGGAGATGCCTCTGTCATTCCGTAACCTTCGTATATATACATTTTTGCGGCAGTAAATAATCTTATGATCTTAGGTTGGATAGAAGAGCCGCCCGAAACTATTAGCATCTCTTTTCCTCCAAGCTTTTGGCGCCATTTGCTGTAAACTAATTTATCTGCAAGTGCGTATCTAAAGTTATGGTAATAACCAGTTTTAGTATAATCGTATTTACACGCAATTGTAAAGGCCCATTTATATATTATTTTACTAATTCCTTTGAGATCTTTTTCTGCTGCTTCAAATTTATTGAACATCATTTCTAAAACTCTTGGCACAGAGCAGAATCCATCGGCCTGGCAATCGGCCATGTCTGCCGCTATAGTAGCTAAACTCTCGGCATAATAGGTGCTAATTCCAAGATATTGATAGTCGTAATTCATACTACGTTCATATATGTGACAGAGAGGTAGAAAGCTTAACATTTTGTGTCTATGGTCTTTGATTTGTTGAAGAGCTGTACCAATAAATATGAATACTAGATTTCTATGAGAGAGCATTACTCCTTTTGGGGTGCCGGTGGTACCAGAGGTATATATTATGGTTGCTAAGCTCTCTGCACTAATGTTTCTTTTGTTCTCTTCAATAACTTCTTTATATTCTTTCTCAGACTCTTCACCTAGTTTATATAAATCTTCTATACACTCATATCCTTCTACTTTATCGAAAGTGAAAAGCTGAACTTCACGCTCCATTTTTGGAATAAGCGGAGCGATTTTTTTTGCGAGAGCTTCGTTCCCAAGGAAAATTGCTTTGGCATCGCTATGGTTAAAGATATGTATGTAGTCTTGGTCGCTAAGTGTTGAGTATACAGGCACATATACCATGCCTGCCAGGGTAAGACCCATGTCTACGAAATTCCACTCTGGGCGATTCCCACTTATAGTAATTACTTTATCGTTGGGTTGGAGGCCTTTTGCAAGCAGCGCATAGGCCATTAGGTGTGAATGCCTAGAATAGCTTTCAGATGAAAACTTTATCCATTTGCCATTAAATTTTCTGCTTAAAATATCGTCTTTGGGGTATACTTTTACTAGTTTCTCCAAAAGATCAAAGGTTCTAGTTACTTCCATATTCTGTATTAGGTTTGTAGGTTTATACTGTTGTGGCTTAATGAGTCTAGATAAGGCCTTTTAGGTCTTGTACAAATTGATCTATGTCTTCTTTGCGGGTGTTGAACGAGCACATCCATCTTACTTCGTTGGTTTGTTCGTCCCAAATGTAGAAGTATTGTTTCTCTTGGAGCTTCTTACATAGACTGGAATCTATTATTGCAAATACAGCATTGGTTTGTACTGGCCTGCTGATTTTCACCTCTTTAATCTCTTTAAGTTGTTGCTCAAGGTACTTTGCCATATTATTTGAATGAGTGGCAAGCCTTAAATTTAAACCATCTTCCAAAAAGGCTATAAATTGAGCGGCTATAAATCTATTTTTTGAGTAGAGTTGTGCTGCTTGCTTGCGAATATATAGGAAGTTTTTAGCTAACTCATCTCTAAAGAAAACAACAGCTTCGCCAATGAGCATTCCATTTTTTGTTCCACCGAAAGATAATGCATCGGCCCCACAATCTACGGTAAATTCCTTGATTGGCATGTTCATAGCAGCTGCCGCATTGGATATTCTAGACCCATCTATATGTAGGTAGCCGTCATGTGAATGCATTAAATGTGCTAAGCTTTTTATCTCTTCTTTTGTATATAACGTACCTAACTCTGTGGGTTGAGAAATTGAAAGTACTTTAGGTTGTGAATGATGTTGGAAGCCAAATCCTTTAAGTTCGTTTTTAACACTTTCTACAGATACTTTGCCGTCTATGTTGGGAAGGGCAATTACCTTACAGCCAGTGAGCTTTTCGGGAGCACCACACTCATCTACATTAATATGTGCAGTACTTGGACATAATATTGAATTATAGGTGTTAGTCATTGCTTTTAGAGCCAGTATGTTGGCTCCAGTACCATTGAAAACAAAAAACACTGAAGCATCTTTACCAAGATCTCGTTTAAAAATCTCCTGGGCTTTTTCTGTTAAGGTATCTTCGCCATAAGCAACAGAGAATCCTTGATTTGCAACTGTAATTGCGGTTATAATTTCATTTGCTACACCTGAGTGGTTGTCGCTTCCAAAACTGTGATCCATATTAATTATTCAATTAGTTTTACAAATGTAAATATAAAAAAAACCTGCAGTAAAAGCTACTGCAGGTTTTTCTTTTAATGTTGACGAACCTTAGATTATGGCTTTATAACCTTCGGCATCTAGAAGCGTGTCTACTTCAGATGGGTTGCTCAGTTCAATTTTGATCATCCAACCTGCTCCGTAAGGGTCCTTATTAACAGCCTCAGGACTTGATTCAAGCTCTGTGTTAACCTCGGTAATTTTACCTGAAAGAGGCATAATTGCGTCTGCTACAGTTTTTACTGCTTCAATTGCTCCAAAAATATCTCCTTGTTCAAGAGTTTCATCTTCTGTTTGGATATCTACAAATACGATATCTCCAAGTTGGTCTTGTGCAAAATCGGTAATTCCTACTGTGGCAACGTTACCTTCAATTTTGATCCACTCGTGATCTGCCGAATACTTTAGATTTGCTGGAATATTCATCTTT
The DNA here is from genome assembly GCA_964532375.1 of uncultured Muribaculaceae bacterium. GTDB lineage: Bacteria > Bacteroidota > Bacteroidia > Bacteroidales > UBA932 > Bact-08. Next base: position 9,233 of record CAZHHY010000021.1, on the reverse strand, counting down.
TCTTGTTTAAATAATGTGCAAATGTATGAAATTAATTTGATATTATAACTTTTTTAGAGAGAGCTTAATTAGCTCTTCTAGAGTATATGTGGGATTTTCTTTAAGGAGCGAGTCTAGAACTTTGTCTACATTGTTTTTGGTAAATCCAAGTAATAGAAGTGCCGAATATGCTTCTTCTCTCTGTTTTGTCATTGGTAAACCGGCTACTAAAGCTGCTGTATCTCCAGAAGTAGATTTGGCTATTTTATCTTTTAGTTCAATTAGTAGTCTCTGCGCAGTTTTTAGTCCTATGCCCTTTATACTCTTTAATGTATTTAAGTCCCCTATAATAATGGCGGTACGTAATTCTTCTGTTGTTAATGAAGAGAGCATCATTCGGGCTGTATTTGGGCCTATACCAGAAACCTCTATAAGATACCTAAATAGGCGTCTCTCTTCTTTATCTACAAACCCGTAGAGAAGCTCAATGTCTTCTCTTAAATGGTGATGAAGGAACAGTTTACAATTGGTGTCTGGGGTAAGTGCAGAGTATGTTTGTATAGAAATGAGTATTTTATACCCTATGTTCGCATTTTCTAAAACAAGTTCGGTAGGTGATAACTCCGTAATATTCCCTTTTATATAGTCGAACATGATTTTCTAAATAAACATTTAAGGCAAATTTATGTTTTTAAGATACAATTGGCAACTTTGTTTTGCTATTTTTGCAATTATAATTTTATAGAAATGAAAAATTTATCTTCCATGTCTGATATTCGCCAATTGTTTCCTGCGTTAAATCAAACGGTTAATGGTAAAAAATTGGTCTATCTAGATAATGGTGCTACGGCTCAAAAACCCTTGTCTGTTATAGAGTTAGTAAATGAGATGAACTCTGGTGTTAACGGTAATATTCATAGAGCGGTTCATGAGTTGAGTGCAAAATCTACAGTTCTATATGAGGGGGCAAGAGACAAAGTGCAACGGTTTATTAATGCAAGCCGCAGAGAAGAAGTTATTTTTACTTCTGGTACTACAGCATCTATTAATTTAGTGGCATTTAGTTTCTCTCAAAAGCATCTAAAACCAAGCGATGCTGTTTTAATTTCTGGTGGCGAGCATCATTCCAATATAGTTCCTTGGCAAATGGCTTGCGAAAGGACAGGTGCTACCCTAAGGGTGCTCCCTTTAGACGATAATGGATGTTGGAGATTAGACCTTTTAAACTCCTTGCTAGATAGTAACGTAAAAATTGTTTCGGTTGCTCATATTTCAAATATTTTGGGAGTTGTTAATCCTATAGAGAAAGTTATAGAAAGGGCTCACTCTTTAAATATTCCAGTTTTAATTGATGGAGCACAGGGGGTTGTTCATTCTAAGATAGATGTTCAAAAATTAGATTGCGATTTTTATGCTTTTTCTGGACATAAGATGTATGCTCCAACTGGAATTGGCGTACTCTATGGGAAATATAATCTTTTAGAGAATCTCCCCCCTTTTATGGGTGGTGGAGATATGGTAGAGAGTGTGAGTTTCGCTAAAACAACCTATGCAGCGCCACCACTTAAGTTCGAGGCAGGAACTCCTAATTTTATTGGAGCAGCTGCCTTGGGTGCAGCAGTAGATTTTATTTCTCAAGTAGATGAAAAACAGGCAAGTATAAACGAGCAGGAGATATTAAAATATCTCTTAAAAGAGCTGCAAGCTATAGATGGACTAACCCTTTATGGCAATTCTCCTAATAAGATTCCGCTCTTTTCATTTACTGTAAAAGGAGTCCATCCAACCGATTTAGCTATGCTTATGGATAAAATGGGAGTGGCATTACGCTCTGGACAAATGTGTAGCGAGCCTGTTATGGATCGTTTTGGCACTGAGTCTATGTTAAGGGCCTCTTTTGCTCTCTATAATACTTTAGAAGAGGCGCAAATTTTTATAGAATCACTAAAAAGGGCAATTCGCATGCTTGCATAATAGTAGTTTTTAGTAAGGTAGTAAAAATTTAGGTAACTAATTATATAGTGTTTATTAGTAAGAAAATAGAATATGACAATTAAAGAAGTAGAGCAACAAATTGTAGAGGAGTTTGCAATCTTCACAGATTGGATGGATAAGTATGAATATTTGATTGAGTTGGGCAAGAGTGTGCCTGTAATATCTGATAGTGCAAAACTTGAGTCTAACTTAATAAAGGGCTGCCAATCAAGAGTATGGTTAGATGCCGAGATTAAAGACGGGAAGGTTGTCTTTAGTGCCGATAGCGACGCTATAATAACTAAAGGGATAATATCTCTCTTAATTCGTGTCTTTTCTGGCAGAACTCCAAAAGAGATAATGGAAGCTAATCTAGATTTTATAGATCAAATTGGTTTGCAAGAAAATCTCTCTCCCACAAGAGCAAATGGGCTTCTCTCTATGATTAAGCAAATTAAAGCTTATGCTATAGCATATTCGGCAAAGAACTAAGTAATATAACTCCAAAAATCAAGAAATTAAGTAATTTTTAAAAAGCACTAAAAATGAGTATAGAAAAACAGATAGTATTAGCGCTTAAACAAGTTTACGACCCAGAGATTCCTGTTAACGTTTACGATTTGGGCCTTATTTATGAAGTTAGGGTAGATATTTTAAGAAAAGCGTTTATAACAATGACATTGACTTCTCCCAATTGCCCTATGGTAGATGATTTGCTTCAAGATGTTCACGATGCAGTTTCTATAGTTCCAGGGATTGAAGATGTGGCAATAGAGCTTACATTTGAACCACCTTGGGATAAAAGCCGTATGAGCGAAGAGGCTTTGTTCGAACTTGGAATGCTGTAATTGATTCCTCTCTAATTAATTGAATTTATGGAGAGAGCTTTCTTATTGCTAGGGAGCAATATTGGAAATAAATCTAAAACACTTTTAGAGGCTATTGAGCTACTCGCAATTGAATGCGGTTCTATTATTTCTCAATCTAAGACTTATAAAAGCGAGCCATGGGGCTTTAAATCTAAAGATTATTTCCTAAATGTGGCTGTAGAGTTAGAGACCAACCTTGAGCCATACTCGTTGCTTGAATCTATTTTAGATATTGAAAACCGGCTGGGCCGAACAAGAGTAGAAGATGGAAAATATCACTCTAGAACAATTGATATAGATATTATATTTTATGGAGAGAGAGTAATTGTTTCGCAGTCGTTAATTATACCTCACCCTAACATGCATCTTCGGCGTTTTGTTTTGCTCCCATTAAGTGAGATTTGCCCAAGATTAATTCATCCAACGCTAAATGTTTCTGTGGCCACCCTCTTGAAAATATGTGAAGATAATTCACAAGTTGTGTTCATATAGGCTTATTGCTATGTGCAAATGGGCTAGAAGCGCTGTTAATTTATAGTAAATTATTGTTCTTTTAAACAATTGCTACTGTTTTGGTGTTCTCATTCCCAAACTTTAATGCTCAATAGACAATATTGGTAACAACAATTAGCTTAGAATGGATATAATAGAGAATTTAAAGTGGCGATATGCTACAAAACATTACGATACAGCCCACAAAATATCGAGTAATAATATAGAACTTTTAAAGGAAGCAGTAAATCTTACTGCTACTTCATATGGTTTTCAACCCTTTAAAGTATTAATAATTTCAGACCCACAAATTCGGCAGCAATTAAGCGAGGCTTCTTGGGGGCAACGCCAGGTAACAGAGGCATCGCACCTATTTCTTTTTTGTAATTTCCTTAGCATCTCTAATGAACATATAGATGACTATTTTAAATTAAGGGCTCAAATTAACAATTTAGATATTAGAGAATCTACAGAGTACAGCAATATGGTTAAAGTACAGCTGGCTTCTATGGATTCTGTGCAGATGGAAATTTGGACATCAAAGCAAACTTATATTGCTCTTGGGACAATACTTGCTGCTAGTGCCGAGTTACAAATAGATTCAAGCCCAATGGAGGGTTTTGACAAATCTAAATATGATCAAATTCTTGGGCTAAAAGAGATGGGGCTAACCTCTTCTGTAATGGTGGCACTAGGCTACAGAGACCCAGCCGATCCTTTCCTTGCATTTAAGAAAGTGAGAAAACCTCTAGAAAAGGTATTTGTAAATATTTAACAGCAATTCTCTTTGGTTAAATCACAGATAGTCAACAATACAGTGATAGCTTTGGGAAAGATTAAAAGGCGGCTATACCTTGGGTGAGGAAGGCGAGAAATTCTTCGGTAGAGCATTCGCCAACAGGTTTCACTAGCACGTTCTGGTTGTGATCTATTAATACATAGTAGGGCTGTGAGGCTACTCCAAAGTTGCTTAGTTGGTAGTCACGCAGTTTGCGACCTAGTGTGTTTTTTAGTTTACCGTCTATTTTAGAGGTTACTTGTTCTTCCAAAGGGAGCTGGGTGCGGTCGTCTACATAGAGTGAGGCTAGCACCACTTTATTTCGTATAATATCTAAAACTTGGGGTTGGCTCCATACAGTTGCCTCCATTACCTTGCAGGCGCTGCAAGTAGTAGCTTTAAAAGAGAGTAGAACGGGTTTATTTTGCTCTATTGCGCAGGCGATAGCCTCTTCTACCTCGTAGTAACTATTGAGGCCGTGTGGGGCTTTGTTTTTGGCAGTAGCATATTTTGCAGGGCCACATAAACCTTGGCTAATCTCTTCATTAGACTCAATTTGCGAAGTAGTAGCTGGGCCTGAGCCAATTACTAGTGTGCTTCCATCTTGTGGTGGAATTAATCCCGAGAGTGATGCAAGTGGAGCTCCAAAGAGACCAGGTATTAGATAAATGGCAAACGAGAAGGAGGCTATTGCTAGAAGTAAACGGAATGTTCCAACGTATGGTGTGTCTGAATCGTGTGAGGTTTTTAGTTTGCCTAACAAATATATTCCAAGTAGTATTGCAATGGCAATCCAAATTGAGATGAATAGTGCGCGGGTAATAATTCCCCATCCAAAATATGCATCTACAGATGCTAAATATTTCAAGCTAAAACCTAACAAAACAAAAGCAAATACTACTTTAACAATGTTTAACCAGCCACCCGATTTTGGCATTTTTTTCATTAATGCTGGGAAGAAAGAGAATATTACGAATGGCAATGCAAATGCAAATCCAAATACGGCCATTCCTAAAATTGGTTTTATGGCAAGCCCACCTGTTACTGCTGCTGCAAGAATTGATCCTACAAAAGGTCCTGTACAAGAAAATGAGACTATTACCATAGCAAATGCTACAAAGAACGAGGCTATATAACCGCCTTTATCGGCTTTGGCATCGGCTTTATTGGCTAGGCCAGTTGGCAGTGTAATTTCAAATGCTCCAAAGAAAGAGATTGCAAAAACAATAAAGAGCACTGCAAATAGAAGGTTTGGAATCCAGTGAGTTCCCATTGCATCTGTGGCATCTGTACTTTGGAAAAGAGCCACTATTACTCCTACTAATGTGTATATTAATGTTACTGAAAGCCCAAACACAAGACCTTTAATAATGCCATCTCTCTTTTTACCGGCGCCACCAATGAAGAAGCTAACTGTCATTGGAATCATTGGAAATACGCAAGGTGTGAATACTCCGCCAAGGCCTGCTGCAAAAGCAATTAGCAAGAACATGAAAAGACCTTGGGTACCAGATGGGTTTGCCGAGGCTTGATTATTTGCCAAGGAGGCTTGCTCGCTTGCCGAAGTTTGTTTGTTTTCTGCTAAAGTGCCTGCGGGAAGTGCTCCGGCTGGAATAGTGAATGAAGCGTCTACTTCATCTATAAGACATTCGCGCCCATTGCATGTTTGGAAGATTAAAATACCTTCTACATTAAATGCCTTTTCGGTTTTTCGCTTAATTGTTTGAATGAAAGATGTCTCATTTTCAAAATAGAGAACGTCCATTTTAAAGGCATCTTCATATTTGCTTTTAGCGGTGCCTACATCTTTTAATTTACCTACAGCTTCGTACGCATCTGTAATATTAATCTCGAAACCAGTTGGCATAGAACCTTTTTCAATTTCGATAGTACTGTAAATATACCAGGGTTGATCTATTTTTACTTTGAAAATTAAATCGAAGGTTCCGTCGTTATTATCTTTTTGTTCAAAATCCCAAGTAGTTGTAGTTTGAGCATGAATTGCAGTAAAAGATAGGATAGTTATTAAGAGGAAAATTAATTTACGCATGTCAAATTATTGTTAAAGAAAACAAAAGTATGAAAAATTCTATAAAAAGAGCTAATTTTGCTTTTTAGTAAATTTTTGATTTATGACACAGGAAGATCTATTTAAGAGTTTGATCGCACATGCGAAGGAGTATGGTTTTATTTTTCAGTCGAGTGAAATTTATGACGGGCTGAGTGCTGTTTATGATTATGGGCAGTTGGGTGTAGAACTTAAGAATAATATTAAGAAGTATTGGTGGGATGCCATGGTGCGTCTTAATGAAAACATTGTAGGTATAGATTCTGCAATTTTTATGCATCCAAAAATTTGGGAGGCCTCGGGTCATATAAATGCTTTTAACGACCCACTTATAGATAATAAAGATTCTAAAAAGAGGTATCGTGCCGATGTCTTATTAGAAGATTATATTGCTAAAATAGAGGATAGGATAGAGAAAGATGTAGAGAAGGGTCGCAAAAAGTTTGGAGATGCTTTTGACGAGGTTCAATTTAGGGAGACTAACCCTAATGTGCTTAGGAATAAAGCAAAGGCCAATGAAGTTCGCGATAAGATGAACGACACTCTGAACAGAGGAGACCTAGAGGCTGTTAGGCAACTTATTATTGATTGCGAGATTGCTTGCCCTGTTTCGGGGTCAAGAAATTGGACAGAAGTTAGGCAGTTCAACTTAATGTTCTCTACTCAAATGGGCAGTGTGAGTGAAGATACCAACATTATTTACCTACGCCCCGAGACTGCGCAGGGTATATTTGTTAACTTCTTGAATGTTCAGAAGACGGCTCGAATGAAAATTCCTTTTGGGATAGCTCAAATTGGTAAAGCTTTCCGTAACGAGATTGTTGCTAGGCAGTTTATCTTTCGTATGAGAGAGTTTGAGCAGATGGAGATGCAGTTCTTTGTTCGCCCAGGAGAGGAATTGAAATGGTTTGAGCATTGGAAAGAGGCTCGCCTTAAATGGCACAATGCTATTGGATTAGGCCAAGAGAGATACCGTTTTCACGATCATGAAAAACTTGCACATTACGCAAATGCGGCTACCGATATTGAGTTCGACTTCCCATTCGGATTTAAGGAGTTAGAGGGAATTCACTCTAGAACAGATTTCGATCTGATGCAGCATCAGAAATTTTCGGGTAAAAAACTACAATATTTCGATCCCGAAACTAATGAAAGTTACGTACCTTACGTGGTAGAAACCTCTATAGGGTTAGATAGAACTGTTTTGGCAATCTATTCAAGATCTTATTGCGAAGAGAAATTAGAGAATGGAGAGGAGAGGGTAGTACTTAAGTTGCCTGCATTCCTTTCACCTGTTAAACTTGCCGTTTTACCATTGATTAGAAAAGATGGGTTACCAGAGTTTGCAAGGAAAATAATGGACGACATTAAGATTGACTTTAACTGCCAATATGACGAGAAAGACAGTATTGGTAAGAGATATCGCAGGCAGGATGCTATTGGAACTCCTTTCTGTGTTACAATTGACCACCAATCATTAGAAGACAACACAGTTACTATCCGTTACAGAGACACTATGGAGCAGGAGAGAATTCCAGCTAACCAAGTGAGAGCTATAATTGAAGAGAAGGTTGGCTTGAGAAACGTATTTGCAAAACTTTAAAAACTGAATATTATGTCTGATATTTCTGTAAATTACATGGGGCTCAAATTGAGCTCGCCTATAATAGCTGCCAGCTCTGGGCTTACGGCCCAGTTAGACAGAGTTGCCGAGTTCGATAAAGCAGGGGTAGGTGCAATTGTTGTAAAATCTCTTTTTGAAGAACAAATTGTTAATGAGGCAGAGTTTTTAAACAATCAATCGCATGATTATCCAGAATCGGCAGATTATTTACATCACTATATGAGACAGAATTCTATAGATCGTTATCTACAGTTAGTTAGCGATGTTAAGAAAACTGTGTCAGTTCCTGTTATAGCTAGTATTAACTGTTATTCGGGTGGTGAATGGACCTCTTTTGCCAAGGAGATAGAGAGTGCAGGGGCAGATGGGTTAGAGCTTAATATTTATTCATTGCCTTTAGATATTTATAAATCTTCTACTGATGTAGAGAGAGGTTATTTAGATGTTGTGAATCAGGTAGCTAAGCAAATTAAAATACCTGTTGCTGTTAAAATTGCATCTACATTTACTAACCTACCTGGTTTTATAAATGGCCTAAAGGCTCATGGTGCAAAAGGAGTGGTTATGTTTAACCGTTTTTATAGCCCCGATATTGATATTAACCGTGTTAGAGTATTTCCTGCCGATGCTTTTTCTTCTCCCGAAGAGAGCTTGCGCGAGTTGAGGTGGATGGGTATAGTATCGGCTTTGGTGCCGGGTATAGACCTAAGTGCTAGTACCGGAGTTCACAATGGCACAATTGCAATTAAACAGATTCTTGCCGGCGCTACAACTGTTCAAATGTGTACTGCTTTATATAAAAAGGGGGCAACTGCTATTTCGCAATCGGTGGCAGATATAAATCTTTTTATGGATACTCAAGGTTTTAAATCTGTGGCAGACTTTAGAGGTAAGCTAAACTATGCAAATATTGAGAACCCAGGCAAGTTCGAGCGTGTTCAGTTTATGAAAACATTTGGCAATGTAAAGTAGAAGGTTGTTCCTTTTGCTAGTTCGCTCTCTACCCAAATTTCTCCTCCAAGAAGTTCTACATAGGCTTTTGTAATAGATAGCCCTAATCCTACACCCTCGAAGTTCCTGCTGAGTGAAGACTCGGCTTGGAAAAATCTATCGAATACTTTAGCCTTAGCTTCTTCACTAATGCCTATTCCTTGATCTTTTATAAAGAAGAGAATATCTGCTTCTTTTCTCTTATAGCCGTAGTAGATAGTACCTTGTTGTGAATATTTAATGGCGTTTTTTATAAGATTATTCATTATTCCATAAAGTTTTTCTCTATCGGTATATAGAATTATATCTTCTTCAAGTGATTCTTTATCACATTCTAGTTTAAGCCCCTTTTTAGCCACCTCTGATTGAAAGAAAGTACTTATATTTCGAGTGAACCCTTGTAGAGAAACTTCTGAATTAGATACTCTCGTTGTTAAAGTTCCTAACGATGATTCAGTT
>CAZHHY010000020.1:15938-16362 GCA_964532375.1 uncultured Muribaculaceae bacterium | reverse complement strand
ATAGCAGCAAAAAGCGGCATTGAAATAAAACTGCTGATACCGCGAAAGTCAGATTCAATTGATAATGACATACAACAATCGGGCGAAATTAACATCTATCAGATAAATGTGCAAGTTGCTGATATTATGTGCTTTATAGATTAGGATTTCACAATAAACACTGGGTATTAGAAGAAGTCAACTATCTGAATATAAGGATCTTCAGAGAAATGCAAACAATTTAAAATTGCGCACCATAAAAGGCAAGCAGCAGCAAGCGGGGAATAATCGCTCAAGCAGGGGCATTGAACTTTAGCCTCTGGCAATTTAGGTGGAAAACTTTAGAATGCGACAGCATCACTTGTCCATATTTTAATGTGGGAAACTTTAGAAAGCGATTGGGTAAATGGAGCACAAAAGATAGCAGTGCCTTGTTAGGAGATTA
>CAZHHY010000020.1:0-15928 GCA_964532375.1 uncultured Muribaculaceae bacterium | reverse complement strand
CAAAACTTCTTGTCAAATGTTATGCATATATTTAAAGTGTGTATTAAAATAAAACTAACTGAAATGGCAATTAAAAAAGTTTGGATAGAAGAAGGCTGCATAGCATGTGGGTTATGTGAAAGTATCTGCCCTAAAGTTTTTGTGGTAGAAGATGAAGCAGTTGTAATTGAGGGGGCTGATTTTGTAGCTAATGATGAATGTATTAAAGAATCTGCTATAGAGTGCCCTGTAGAGGTTATTAAATACCAATAGCACTAAGTGGTTTTTATAATCCACCATACATTTTACAATGTGCATTATGAAAGAGATATTTATAAAACGGATTTACGATGAGCCGTCTGATAATGATGGTTACAGAGTATTAGTAGATAGGCTTTGGCCTAGAGGAGTAAGCAAAGAGAGGGCTAAATTAGATGAATGGGCTAAAGAGCTTGCTCCATCTACAGAGTTAAGGAAATGGTTCGACCATAAAGAAGAACGTTTCGATGAATTTGCTAAGCGATACCAACAAGAGTTAATAGTAAAGGGGCCAGAACTTGAGAAATTAAGGGCAATATCTGAGAAAGAGCACTTAACTCTTTTATATGGTGCCAAAGAGAAACAATTAAATCAAGCTGTAGTTTTAAGAGACGTTCTACTAAAATAATAGTGGTCAAAGAGTTTCTATTAAAATGATGGGGGTAAGAGATGTTTTATTAAAATGATGGGGGTAAGAGAAGTTCTGTTCAAATGGTAGAGAAAAAGAAAATAGTGGTTATTGGTGGTGGATTTGCGGGAATGTCTCTTGTAAAGGGGATTGATAAGAACCTCTTCGATATTTTATTGATTGATAAAATTAATCACCACCAATTTCAACCTCTTTTTTATCAAGTGGCTGCTTCTCAAATAGAACCTTCTAGCATTTCATTCCCATTAAGGCATATTTTCAAGAATAGGCAAGATGTTCAAATACGTCTTGCCCAAGTTTTGAATATTGAGCCGGCTAATAATAAAATCATTACAACTATTGGCGAATTTAACTACGACTATTTGGTTATTGCAATAGGGTGTAAAACTAATTTTTTTGGAAATGAAAATATATCGAAACACTCCCTAACTCTTAAAAGTACCTATGATGCTATAACGGTAAGAAATCGTTTATTACAAAATTTTGAGAGATTTATTTGGGCAAAAGAGAGTGAAAAAAATAGTTTGCTCAATCTTGTGATAGTAGGGGCAGGCCCTACTGGAGTTGAACTGGCTGGAGCATTTGCAGAGATCAAGAAGAATGTATTACCAAAGGATTATCATGGAATTGATTTCTCTAAATTCAATATCACTTTAATTGAGGGGAGTAAGAATACATTAAATAACATGAGTAGTTTGGCAAAGTGTGCTTCTCGTGAATATTTAGAAGGGATGGGGGTTAAAATTTTCACAGAGACTGTGGTTAAAGATTATGATGGCGAAAACATAGTGTTTCAAAGCGGAGATGTTATTAAAACAAAAATAGTTATTTGGACAGCAGGTGTAATAGGTAATGTTATAGAAGGCTTGCCAGATGGAGTTGTGATTAAGAATAACAGAATTAAAGTTAATAGAACAAACCGAGTTATTGGCAGTGAGAATATCTTTGCAATAGGTGATATTGCCTATATGGAAACACCCAAATACCCTAAAGGCCACCCTCAGGTAGCTAACGTGGCAATTAATCAAGCAAAAAATTTAGCTAAGAACCTACGAAGAACGAGCCAAGGTAAAGAGGCCCTATTATATGAATATAAAGACCTTGGCTCTATGGCCACAATTGGTAGGAACAAAGCAGTAGTAGATCTTCCCTACTTGAAATTCAAAGGTTACACTGCTTGGCTGACGTGGATGTTCTTGCATTTAATGTTAATCCTTAGCGTTCGAAACAAGCTTATTATATTCATAAACTGGACTTGGGCATACTTTACTAAAGGTACATCTTTGGGCTTGCTTCTTAAAAAAACCGTAGAAAGGTGATAGCGTTTAAGTGACTATTTTTTGGATTATTTTATTAGCGTTACTAGATTTTTATTAGCACTGGTTACTTAATTTTAAAGCTTTTTTCCAAATAGAGCCGTTTTTTATTGTCAGTTTTTCCAATATTCCTTCACTGGAAAGTTCATTTAATAAATTTTCGCTTTGGCCTTTTGGAATCTCAGAAAGCTCTGAATACTCTTTAGCAGTGAGTGAATTATATTTTGAAAAAAGTGCCTCCCAGTTTTTGCGGTATTCGCTCTTAACAATGGTTGGATAAAGTCTCAAAATGGCCATTTCGTAAGAATCATATGGTTTTACACCATAAATAATCTCTTTGTTTCCCGAGCTTTCTACAAAGAAAAGAGTGGGAAACAGGTTTACGCCCATCTCCCTCCCTAATTTAAGATCCTCTTCAAATAGCACTATCGCTTTACCTTCAAAGTCAGATTTGAATTCTAAAATATTTAACCCTACCTTTTCTGCAGCTACTATTATATTCTCCCACTTTGCAATGTTTATTTTTTTTAGGAATACCATCTCTCTGAGCTCTCTAAGTAATAGAATTGCTTTTTCTCCATCTTGTATCTGTGCTGCTTTAAAAGCAATTGATGGCGGATAAGACGATTCGAGAGGGTCTTCCAACCAAAGATTTCCGTCTATAGGCATCTGGTAATAAGAACTGGCTTCTTCCCAATGAATTGCAACATCAGATGGTTTGTCAATCCCTTCGCTGTTGTAACTCCAATTTGGCAGCAAACCACCCATTCTATAATCTACCTCTATGTATTTACCATATTCCAATTTAAGCTTGCGCAATTGTGGCTTAGTTGCTAATTGATTGGCAGTCATTTTAGGATAGAAAGATTAAATATATTATTGTTATTTCTGAACAATTGTGCTAACCCATTTTTCAAAGGCTACCATAAATTTCTTAAGAGACTCTTTTGTATGGTCATTGATTAGTTCTCCATTATCGTTAAAAAGTGAAGCAGCTCCCCCAATATAAGATTCGGGCTGTGCCATAGTGGGTACATTAACAAAAGTAAGCGCTTGCCTTAAATGATGGTTGGCACCAAATCCGCTAATATTACCAATTGAAACACTCACAATAGCCCCAGGTTTTCCGTTCCAAGAGTTTTGCCCGTAAGGACGAGAAACTACATCAATTACGTTTTTTAACACAGCAGGTACAGAGCGATTATATTCTGGAGTTACAAAGAGCAACCCATCTGCAGCAGCAATTTGTTCACGAAGTGTTACCCACTCTTTTGGTGGAGTTGATTCTAAGTCTTCGTTGAAAAATGGAATTTCTGCTATGTTTAAAATATCAAGGGATAGTGATTCTGGAGCAAACTCTATCAATGCTTTAGCTATTTTTAAGTTAAAAGACTCCTTACGAAGACTACCTACTATAACTGCAATTTTGTACTTTTTCATAATAATTATTATTTATATTTTTTAATATGTGAGTTAAATGGTTTAGCTATAGAAACACTTTTAAGCTGGAATTGTTGCATTTTGGATGTTGTGTAAAAACAACTCTTTCTATTTTAGAATATCGTATTGCATTCCTCGTGATTTGAGCTCTGTGCATATAAGTGATAATTGGGTATTGTCTTGCAGGTTAAAAGTAATGGTAACCTGCACATAACCCACAGGCACACTTGTTGTTGAACGCTCATGTTCTATCTCGTGAATGTTTGCTTTCTTTTCTCCAGAATAGATATGATTGCCTTTAACTCCCCAGCTTAATCGGGGATTAGTATCTGAATACGAGCACGTAACCCCTCGTCCATTACACCCTTATCAAGAATTTATTCTAAAATGGACATGTTGGCATTACCTCCGCTAATTATTGGTACAATGAAGGAGCCAGTAGTCTGAAAATTTTCTAGTTTCAAATAAACATCGGCCTCAGACATAGTTGAGAAAGACTTACTACGTTCTAGTGGCGTTAACTTCACAACGTTCTTTAATACCGATTGGGCATTGATAATATCTTTGAATTTCAGCATAGTTTTATTGTTTTTGGCCTATCTCGTAGCTATTATATTACAAATAGGCTATTTGCTAAAGCTATAAGCTCTATATATAATAAGCTAGACGGAAGTGGTCTAGGGTTTAAATGCAGCAGCTATTCGCTCAAGGCCTTCTTTTACAATGGCTTTTGGGGTTCCCACGTTCATACGGAAAAAGCCTCGGCCACACTCCCCAAAGGTAGCGCCATCGTTTAGGCCAACTTTTGCTTCATTAATCAACTTCTCTTTTACTTGCTGGTGAGTTAGACCAGTTTTCCTAAAATCTAGCCATAACAAGAATGAACTTTCTGGTTTAATAAAACTAACTGTTGGCAGCTCTTTGGCAAGAAAGTCGTATGCATAATCTACATTATTTCCAATGTATTTTGCAAGAGCATTAAGCCACTCTTCACTCTCACTATAGGCAGGGCCCATTGTAATATGGCCAAAAACATTGCCTAGTCCAAGGTGCAGAGTTTCAATCTCGTGAATGAATTTATTAAGTAGCTCAGGAGATTTAGAAATAATTAGTGAATTTAGTAATCCTGCAATATTGAAAGTCTTGCTAGGGGCCATTGCTGTAATGGTATTCATTGCAATCTCTTCTGATACCGAAGCCATTACAATATGTTGGTTTCCGTAAAGAGCAAGATCGGCATGAATCTCGTCTGAGAAAATAAGAACACCATATTTTACACAGAGTTCGCCCATTTTAAGAAGCTCTTCTCTACTCCATATTTTGCCAAGAGGGTTATGAGAGTTGCAAAGGATAAACATCTCTACTCCCGATGCTAGTTTAGATTCAAAATCTTGCCAGTTTACAGTGTAACCTTTTGGAGTAAGCTCTAATTGAGAGGCAACCAATGTGCGCCCAGTTTCGTTTATGAGTGAGTGAAACGGGGGGTATACGGGTGTTTGAATAAGAACTTTTGCCACTGGTTTGGTAAAAATTCTAATAGAGAGAGCAAGTGCAGTAACAATGCCTGGAGAGCCAGTCACCTCTTGAGAAGCAATATCCCAGTTGTATCTTCTTTTTACCCACTCTATAAAATGCTGGACAGATTCTGAATCTCTAAAAGAATAGCCGAAAATTCCATGTTTTGCTGTCTTTTTAATGGCTTCAATTATAGCTGGAGGAGATTGAAAGTCCATATCGGCCACCCACATTGGTAAGATATCTTCTTTGTTAAAGACCTCTTTTAATCTATCGAATTTTATGGAGTTGGTATGCTTTCTGTCGTTTATTTTATCAAAATTATATTTCATAACTATTGTTGTGCATATAGCTTAACTATGTTTATTATAACTTCTGTGGCCTTTACCATGCTCTCTAATGGAACATATTCGTACCTGCCATGGAAGTTATGCCCACCAGCAAAGATATTAGGGCAAGGAAGCCCCATGAAAGAGAGCCTGGCGCCATCTGTACCGCCGCGAATAGGTTTTATATCTGGCTCTATACCTGCCATTTTCATAGCTTCAACCGCTTTTTCTACAATGTGATAATGTGGTTCTACCTGTTTACGCATATTGTAGTATTGGTCGTTTAGTTCTAAGCTAAGTGTACCGGTACCATACTTTTTGTTCATGAAAGTTATGCTCTCTTCAATAAGACTCTTCTTCTCTTCGAATTTGTCAAAGTCATGATCCCTAATAATATATTGAATTGTTGCACTCTCTACCGTTCCATCGAACCGAATTATATGGAAGAATCCTTCGTAGTCTTGAGTAAACTCTGGACGTTGCTCTACTGGAAGTAGAGCATTAAATTCAGTAGCAAGAATAATTGCGTTAATCATTTTATCCTTGGCATAGCCGGGGTGAATGTTGCGGCCTTGAATAGATATTTTTGCCGAAGCAGCGTTAAAGTTTTCATACTCTAACTCTCCAATTTGACCCCCGTCTAGGGTGTATGCCCAATCTGCACCAAACTTTTTAACGTCGAATTTATCTACCCCCCGGCCAATCTCCTCGTCTGGAGTGAAACCTATTTTGATCTCTCCACGAGGGATTTCTGGATGGGCCATTAAATATTCGGCAGCTGTCATAATCTCTGCAACACCTGCTTTATCATCGGCACCCAAAAGTGTATTACCGTCGGTGGTAATTAGGGTTTGCCCTTTGTATTGTACTAACTCAGGAAAATCGGCAATTTTCATAACCATGTTTTTTTCCTGGTTGATGACAATATCGCCTCCGTTGTAGTTTTTGATTATTTGTGGTTTAATATTGGCTCCTGGTGCATCTGGTGCGCTATCTACGTGGGCAACAAAACCAATCTTAGGAATGTTTTTTCCAGCTGGTAAATTTGAGGGTATAGTTGCCATTACATATCCATACTGGTCTAACTCAACATCTTTAATGCCCATCTCTTGTAGCTCTTTAACTAGTAGTCTAGAGAGGTTAAGCTGCTTTTGAGTACTGGGTTGTGTAGAAGATTCAGGATCTGATGCTGTATCAATAGCTATATATCGTAGAAATTTTTCTAAAACTTTTTCTTTCATTTTTTCTCTTTTAAATAAGATTACTCTTTTTCAATTTTAGCTCTCATGCTGTCCCATGCTAAGTAAATGATAATTACTAAGTACATAAACAGTGCAAGATATTCGGCTGGAACAGATTCCATCCAATCTTTATTAGAAAGATTTACACCAGCAAATCGAATCATTGCGCTAATTACTCCCATAAGGGCGCCACCTGCAATAAATCCAGAAGCAATAAGTGTCCCTCTCTCTTTCCTTGCGGTGTTTACTTTCTCTTCTTTAGATCTTGTAGAAACGAACCAAGCTATACCTCCACCAACAACAAGCGGAAGGTTAAGTTCAAGTGGAATAAACATACCCAAAGCGAAGGCCAGTGCAGGAATTCCGAAGAAATTAAGAGTTATTGCAATAGCTGCTCCAATGGCATAAAGAAGCCAAGGGGCACCTCCACCAGACATTAACGGTTCAATAACTGCTGCCATTGCATTTGCTTGAGGAGCTACCAGGGCATTTTCGCCAACAAATCCATAAGTTTCGTTAAGAATCATCATTACTCCACCAACTGTAGCTGCTGCAACTAAAGTTCCTAAAAACTTCCATTGCTGCTGCTTAAGTGGTGTAGAACCAAGCCAATATCCTATCTTAAGGTCTGTAATAAATGCTCCTGCAACCGAAAGTGC
The DNA here is from genome assembly GCA_964532375.1 of uncultured Muribaculaceae bacterium. GTDB lineage: Bacteria > Bacteroidota > Bacteroidia > Bacteroidales > UBA932 > Bact-08. The sequence goes on along the minus strand of CAZHHY010000020.1, from coordinate 8,761 downwards.
AGTACAAACAACACCTCCTATTATTAGAGCTGCTGTCATACCTGCAGTGCCTGTGAGGCCGGCTGCAACCATAACTACAGATGCTAATATAAGAGTCATAAGAGTCATTCCACTAACTGGGTTAGTACCTACTATTGCAATTGCATTCGCTGCAACTGTAGTAAATAGGAAGGCTATTATGCCTACTACAAGAATAGCAATTATTGCATGAGTAAGGTTGTGAACAACACCAAAATAGAAGAACAGGAAAGTAACAATTAAAGTAACAATAACACCAATTGCAACAATTTTCATTGGAAGGTCTCTTTGTGTTCTTAAAGTAGCCTCTTTTGCAGAAGGCCCACCTTTAAGTTCTTTAGCAGCAAGGCCTAATGCCGATTTTATAATACCTGCAGATTTTATAATCCCAATAACTCCTGCAGTAGCAATACCTCCAATACCTATGTGTCTCCCGTAAGTTGTAAAGATTTGCTCTGGACTCATTTGGCCAATGGTTGTTGTCATACCTGTGCTCATAAGGTCAATTACCTGAGTGCCAAATAGAACATTCATTAAAGGAATCACTAGAAACCATATTGACATTGAGCCACAAGCTATAATAAAAGCATATTTAAGACCAACTATATATCCAAGGCCTAAGACTGCCGAGCCTACATTGATTTTGAAAACTAGTTTTGTTTTATCGGCCAATGCCGCCCCGTATGGGATAACCCGCGAAGTGAAAACCTCTGACCAATAACCAAATGTAGACACTATGAAATCATATAAACCTCCAATTAAACCACTCACCATAAGCACCTTGGCGCTACTCCCACCGCTCTCTCCACTTACCAAAACCTGAGTTGTAGCTGTTGCCTCGGGAAAAGGGTACTTACCATGCATCTCTTGAACAAAGAATTTACGGAAAGGAATCAAGAATAAAATTCCAAGAACGCCACCCAATAATGAGCTCATAAATACTTTTGCGAAATCTACTGTAAGTTCTGGATATTGCGCTTGAAGTATATATAGTGCAGGCAGAGTGAAAATTGCCCCGGCTACAATTGCGCCCGAACTTGCCCCTATAGATTGAATAATTACGTTTTCGCCTAATGCATTTTTCCTTTTCATTGCGCCCGAAAGCCCAACTGCAATAATTGCTATAGGAATAGCAGCTTCAAATACTTGACCTACCTTCAAACCTAAGTATGCAGCAGCGGCCGAAAAAATGATTGTCATTATTATACCCATAAAGACAGACCAAGGAGTAACCTCGGGGTAAACTTTATGTGGGTTCATAATTGGCTTGTACTCTTCTCCTTGTCTAAGTTCACGATAGGCATTTTCTGGGAGCCCTTTTGACTTTATCTTCTCTTGTTCCATAGTTTAATTGTGTTTTGCCATCAAAGATAATGATTTTATGAATAATTCGTTTACCTTTGCCTCTGTTATGAAACACAAGAGCCTTCATATTAATTCTAATTTTAATCATAGACACGTCCGACGATGTGCCTAGGAAGGGCATTTTTTAACAGGCCAAGTCTGGCCACAAGAACGCAGGTGTAGTCTCCTGCAACAATTCAAACATATTGGTAATTTTTAATTCTGTTTATTTCGAAGATGAATGTAAACATTTATGTGGCAGATTCAAGCCATGTTATATATGCAGATGCAATCTGCGAGCTGGTTCAAAAATCGGCGCTTGAGCGCGGAACCGGAATTGCAAAAAGATCTCCTGAATATATCATTCAAAAGATGATTACAGGCAAGGCTGTTATTGCTCTTGATGGGAAAGAACTTGTGGGGTTTGCCTATATTGAAACCTGGAGTCACAGTAAGTTTGTGGCCAACTCGGGCTTGATAGTGGCTCACAAATACAGATCTTTTGGTTTTGCTAAAAAGATTAAGGATAAAGTATTTAATCTCTCTAGAAAGTTATATCCTAATTCTAAGATATTTAGCATCACTACAGGTCTTGCGGTAATGAAACTTAACACCCAACTTGGGTTCAAACCTGTCACTTTCTCTGAACTTACAGACGATAAAGAGTTTTGGAAAGGGTGTGAAGGATGTGTGAATTTTGATGTTCTCACAAGAAACGATTATAAGATGTGCTTGTGCACCGGTCTGCTATATGATCCTGCGCTAAAGATGAAATCTAAAATTACTCCTGCACTAGTAATGGCAGGCAAGCATCTTATAATAAATCCATTAGTCAAAATTAATTCTATAATATCATTTAAAAAATAGGAGATGAATAATAAAGTTATTCTTGCATTTAGTGGGGGGTTAGATACTTCGTTTTGTATTCCATATTTGAAGAACGAAAAGGACTTGGAGGTTCATACTGCCATGGTAAATACTGGCGGGTTTTCTGCCCAAGAAGAGGAAGAAATTAGTAAACGAGCTCTAGCCTTGGGTGCTGTCACTCATAAAAACATAAATGCAATTGATGAATATTACAACAAAGGTATAAAGTACCTACTGTTTGGAAATATTCTTAAAAACACTACTTATCCACTCTCGGTTAGTTCAGAGAGGGTTTTTCAAGCTATGGCAATTGTAGACCATGTGAAAGAGATGGGTGCTGCATATGTGGCACATGGTAGCACAGGAGCCGGAAATGATCAAATTCGTTTCGACTTGGTGTTTGAGGTATTGGCTCCAGAGGTAAAGGTAATTGCACCTATTCGTGAACTAAAGCTCTCTAGAGTAGAGGAGATAGAGTATCTTCAAAAAAATGGATTTGATTTTTCATGGGAGAAGGCAAAATATTCTATCAATCAGGGACTTTGGGGTACTAGTGTAGGTGGTGTAGAGACACTAACAGCTTCGGGAATTTTGCCACAAGAGGCATATCCTTCTCAAATTACAGAAAAAGAACCTATAAGAATTAAGATAACTTTCGAAAAAGGAGAGCCGGTAGCTTTGAATGGAAAGAGAGAAACTCCGGTAGAGATAATTGGTCAACTTAATAAATTGGGTGGTAAATATGGGATAGGTCGCGATATTCATGTTGGAGATACCATAATAGGAATTAAAGGCCGAGTTGCTTTTGAAGCCTCGGCGCCACTAATTCTTATTAAAGCACACCATTTACTTGAGAAACATGTTCTTACCAAAGGACAACTCTATTGGAAAGAACAACTTGCAAATTGGTATGGCCAACTTATGCATGAGGCTCAGTATCTAGACCCACTTATGAGAAACATAGAGACTTTTCTAGAAGATACTCAGAAGTTTGTCTCGGGTACTGTAGAGGCAGAGCTTCGTCCATACCATTTCTCTATATTGGGTTGTGAATCGCAATTTGATATGATGAGCAGTAAATTTGGAGATTATGGCGAGACAAATAAGTCATTTACAGGAGAAGATGTAGTTGGGTTTACTAAAGTGTTGGCCAATCCTTTGAAAATATATTATTCAGTACATAAAAATGATTAAAGTTGCTATAGCAGGAGGCACCGGATATACAGCGGGAGAACTTATTAGATTATTAATAAATCACCCGCAGGTACAGATAGTTGCAGTGTTGAGCAGCTCTATCCCCGGTGAATATGTATCTTCTGTTCACAGAGATTTAGTAGGCGACACTAACCTTAAATTTGTCTCTAATTTAGAAAGTGAAAAAGGTAAAATTGAGCCCGATGTGCTTTTCCTTACTCTTGGTCATGGTCTTTCTAAAGGCTATCTAAAAGAGATAGGAGTAGGTGCAAACTGTAAAATAATAGATCTTGGGAATGACTTTAGGTTAGACCCTATTTATAACGAGCAGGAATTTATTTATGGTTTATGCGAGTTAAATAAAGCCGAGGTTAAACAAGCGAAATATATTGCAAACCCAGGTTGTTTTGCAACCGCTATTATTCTTGCACTGCTTCCGCTAGCTGCAAAAGGATGCTTAATAGACGAAATACATATCCATGCAATTACAGGTTCTACTGGCGCTGGGAAAAGAAATTCAGATACTTCTCATTTTAGTTACCGAGACTCTAATGCTTCTGTATACAAGCCTTTTAACCATCAACACTTAGATGAAATTAAAAAAACACTGTCTCAAGCCTCTGGCAAACTGGCACTACCACAGATAAACTTTGTTCCTATAAGAGGAGATTTTACAAGAGGAATCTTTGCAAGCCTATATACTAGAGAGAATGGTAATGACTCTTTAGAAGAGATGATTGATTTTTATAGAGATTATTATAAAGAATCTCCGTTTGTGAAAATATCTGACTCGCCTATTTCTATGAAAGAGGTTGTAAATACAAATAAAGCACTGTTACATATTGAAAGCCATAATGGCTACTGGCATATTACATCTGCTATAGATAACCTACTTAAAGGCGCCTCGGGGCAAGCGGTGCAAAATATGAATTTAATGTTTGGTTTGGACGAAACCTGTGGGCTTAGGCTCAAAGGGAGTGCCTTTTAAAAAATAAAGAAAGAAATGGATCTTTTTTATGTGTATAAATTGTGGCCAATAGAGCCTGTAAGGGCCAAGGGGTGCATTGTTTGGGATAGAGATGGAATTGAATATTTAGATATGTATGGCGGCCATGCTGTTATATCTGTTGGACACGCACACCCAATATATAATGAGAAAATTAAGTCACAATTAGATAATATCTCTTTTTATTCGAATTCGGTAATTAACTCTTTGCAAATGGCCTTTGCAACTGAGCTAGGTGTGCAGAGTGGTTATACTAATTACTCGCTTTTTTTCTCTAATTCGGGTGCCGAGGCAAATGAAAATGCGCTTAAACTAGCCTCGTTTCATACTGGGAAATCTAAAGTACTAGCTTTTAAGAGTGCATTTCATGGCAGAACTTCGGGTGCAGTTGCAGTAACAGATATGCCATCAATTATTAGCCCTTTTAATACAGGCCACCAAGTGCACTTTGTAAATTTAAATGACATTGAAACGGTTAAACAAGAGCTCTCTACAGGAGAGTATGCTGCTGTAATAATTGAGGGGATACAAGGGGTTGCCGGAATTTATACTCCCGATGTTGAATTTATGAAAGAGCTAAGAAAAGAGACCAAACGCCGTGGAGTAGTTCTTATTTTAGATGAAGTGCAAAGTGGTTATGGTAGAACTGGTAAGTTCTTTGCCCACCAGCACGCTGGAATAAAAGCCGATATAGTAACTATCGCAAAAGGGATGGGCAATGGATTTCCTGTTGGAGGTACTATTATTTCTCCTGCATTTACTCCAATAAGCGGAATGCTGGGTACTACTTTTGGTGGAAATCATCTTGCTTGTGCTGCTTGCTTGGCTGTTTTAGAGATTATTAAAGTAGAAAAACTCGTTGCCGGAGCTGCAAAAAAAGGGAAATACCTATTAGAATCACTTACCTCTTTAAGAGAGAGGGTTGGAGAAGGCATTATTAGTGACATCAGAGGGATGGGCTTAATGGTTGGTATAGATATGAACGAGACCTATATTCCAGTTCGCAACTCACTTTTATTTGAAGAGAAAATATTTACGGGTGGTGCTAGAAGCAATATAATTAGATTGCTTCCCCCTCTTACTATTTCATTCGAACAAATAGACCGGTTTATTGCTGCCTTTGAAAGAGCTATTTTAAAACATAAAGAGAGATTATTGATATGAAAAAATTCACCTCGGTATATGATGTTGGCCCTCTAGATAGGGCTTTGGAGCTAGCCAGCGAAGTTAAAAAGGATTTTTTTGCTCACAGCCACTTAGGTGTGAACAAAACTCTTTTAATGATATTCTTTAATTCTAGCTTAAGAACCCGCCTTAGCACTCAAAAGGCAGCTATGAACTTGGGAATGAACGTTATTGTCTTAGATATAAATCAAGGTGCGTGGAAGCTAGAGACAGAAAGGGGAGTTATAATGGATGGAGATAAACCCGAACATATTCTTGAAGCTATCCCAGTGATGGGTTCTTATTGCGATATAATTGGTGTTCGTGCATTTGCTTCGTTAACCAACAAAGAAGAAGATTACAATGAGACTGTTATTAACCAGTTTATCAAATATTCTGGGAAGCCGGTCTTTAGCATGGAAGCTGCCACAAGGCATCCACTTCAAAGTTTTGCAGATCTTATAACAATAGAGGAGTTTAAGACTGTAGTTAAGCCCAAAGTGGTGCTCACATGGGCTCCGCACCCGAAAGCGTTGCCTCAGGCTGTAGCCAACTCATTTGCAGAGTGGATGAACCAAACCGATTATGAGTTTGTCATAACTCATCCTAAGGGATATGAACTCTCTCCAGATTTTGCAGGCAAGGCAATAGTTGAATACAATCAAAACAAAGCATTTGAGGGAGCAGACTTTATTTATGCAAAGAATTGGTCTGTTTTTAACGATGGCCTATATGGTACAATTGAAAGCATCGATCGTAGCTGGATGGTAGATGAATCTAAAATGCAACTTACCAATAATGCTCGCTTTATGCATTGTTTACCTGTGAGAAGGAATATGATTGTTAGCGACCAGGTTATTGAGAGTGAGACTTCAATTGTGATTCCACAAGCAGCAAATAGGGTAGTGTCTGCACAGGTAATATTAAAAGAGATGCTTTTATCGCTATAGTTTAATTTGGTAAAATTGATTAAATAACACATAATGAAAACTTTAACTTTAATTAAAATAGGAGGAAACATTGTAGACCGCCCAGAAGAGTTAGATTCTTTCCTAAATAACTTTGTGAAAATAGATGGTCCAAAAATTCTGGTTCATGGCGGAGGAGTAATGGCTAGCGATATGTTAGAGAGGTTAGGCATAAAAGCAGTAATGCACCAAGGGCGTAGAATTACAGATTTAGAGACATTAAAAGTAGTTTCTATGGTTTATGCAGGTTGGGTAAATAAGAGTATTGTTGCCAAGCTACAGAAGATTGGCTGTAACTCTTTAGGCTTGTCTGGAGCCGATGCAGATTGTGTCCCTGCTGTTAAAAGATCGCCTGAGCCAATAGACTTTGGCTATGTAGGCGATGTAAATCCAGCTCAAATTAATACAAGTTTTCTACTTAGTTTACTGGGGAGAGGTATTACTCCCGTGTTTTGCCCTATCACTCACGATCGTAACGGGTCTATCTTAAATACTAACGCCGATACTATGGCATCTTCTATAGCAATAGCGCTTACAGGAGATTATTACATTAAACTTGTATACTGTTTTGAAAAGCAGGGAGTGCTCTTCGATCCAGCCCATGAAGATTCTGTTATTCCATTAATTACAAAATCTAGTTACAACTCTTTAAAAGAGAAAGGGATTATTCAAGACGGAATGCTTCCTAAGATGGATAATGCTTTTTATGCTTTAGAGAATGGAGTCTCTGAGGTGCTTATTAAGCATACCTCAAATCTTAACAACGACAAAGGTACGGTTTTAAGAAAGTAGTTTATTAATAGTAACATATATAACTGGTCTCTTTCTCTTTATGTCTGTGAAAATTACAAATATTGAAGCAATGGTAGATGAAGCTGTTTCGTTGTTAAGACAAATAGTTTCTATTGAATCTTTTTCGGGTAATGAATCTGAACGTAGCTCCTTTATTTGTGACTTCTTTAATTCTAAGGGCTTTAAAGTAGAGAGAATCAAAAACAATATTATTATAACATTATTTAATGCAGGGCCAGTAGCACCTGTTTTAATGCTAAATTCTCACTTAGATACAGTAAAGCCAGGCGAGGGATATAGTTTCGATCCTTTTAACCCGCCATTCGATGTACATCGAGTGCTTGGGTTGGGAAGTAACGATGCAGGAGCTTCTGTAGTCTCTATGATTGAAACCTTCTTGTTTTTTACAACTTTTAATTTGCCTTTTAATTTAATGCTTCTGCTTAGTGCTCAAGAAGAGAATTCTGGGCCGGAGGGAATTTCTCTTGCGCTCAAATCTTGTGGGCGAATAGATGCTGCTATAGTAGGGGAGCCTACAGAGATGAAAGCTGCTACTGCAGAGCGTGGGCTGTTGGTACTAGACGGAAAAGCGAAAGGTGTTACTGGCCATGCTGCTAGGGGAGAGGGAGTGAATGCTCTATATATTGCTTTGGAAGATATTGAGAGGCTAAGGGCTTTTAAATTTGAGAAAAAATCGCCTCTTATGGGCGAAGTTAAGCTTACTGTTACTCAAATAAATGCTGGCAGCCAACACAATGTGATTCCAGATTTGTGCACTTTTGTTGTAGATATAAGGCCAACAGATGTTTATACCAATAGTGAAATTACATCTCTTTTAAGTGGAATTGTCAAAAGTGAGCTTACTCCTAGAAATTTATTGAATAGCTCCAGTGCAACTCCCTTGGGCCACCCACTTTTATCTACAGTAGCAAAATTGGGAATAGAGAGTTATGTCTCTCCTACAACTTCAGATTGGATGCGGTTGAGCGTGCCAGCAATTAAGATGGGGCCAGGCGACTCTGCAAGAAGTCACAGGCCAGACGAGTATATAACAGTAGAAGAGTTGCGTGGGGGTATTGAGGGGTATATTAATTTTATTGAAAATTTAAAATTGTAGATATGAGTACATTGTGGAGTAAAGATAGTTCGGCAGATTCTCTTGTAGAGAGTTTTACTGTAGGAAAAGATAGAGAGTTAGATTTAAGACTTGCCTATTTTGATGTAATTGGCTCTTTGGCTCATATAAAAATGTTGCAGAGCATCTCTTTATTAACAGAACAAGAGCTTGTTGTTCTCACAAGAGAGTTGAATGTTATTTTGGAAGAGATTGAAACAGGTTCCTTTGTTTTGGAAGAAGATGTAGAGGATATTCACTCTCAAATAGAGCTTACATTAACAAGAAGAGTAG
>CAZHHY010000019.1:6868-16541 GCA_964532375.1 uncultured Muribaculaceae bacterium | reverse complement strand
GCTTACACTGTATCTTGTTTGTCTAGCAACAAAACGTCTGTTAAAGTAAATCCTTTTAGCAAGTTACCATCTATTTTCTTAATTCTAAGCGTTCCTGTTATATAATCACTGGCAGTTTTTTCAACAAATGGAGTGAGTTTCCTTTTGAAGTAGTTAGTTTGAGTTGTGATACCAACCAAAAAAATCAAAACAATGGCAGTAGAGAACAAAATCAATAAAGCATAAACTGTATATTTAATAATCTTTTTCATACACTAAAATGCTTGACCAACACTAATAAAAAACTGTGGGCTTTTCTTTTCATTTCCAACTGGAAAGCCTATGTCTAAACGAATTGGCCCAATAGGGGTTTTTATTCTAATGCCACCACCAACAGCATAAGCTAAATCTTTTAATGGATAGCTGAAAGAGTCTTGCCATACATTCCCAGCATCTAAAAATAGCACTCCGCTAATGAGCCAAAATAGTGGAATGCGAGCCTCAATATTTGATTCAATTATACTTTTGCCTCCAAGAGGGGTTCCGTTTTCTCGCTTAGGCCCAAGTTCAGATCTGTTCCAACCTCTAACCGAGTTGCTCCCTCCCGAATAAAACCTATCTTCAACCGGAACAAATTGAGATTCATCTTGTGAATGAATTCCGCCTAACATAAAGCGAAAAGCAAGCACAACATTTTTAACTTCTTGATATTGTCTAAATTCGCTCCACAACCTGCCGTAATTAAATTTACCACCAAAGATAAATCCATTGAGCTTGTAGCCAGCCGATAGGTATGTTCCCTTATTAGGAGAGAATTGAGGCTTAGAACTATTATATAGTGTAGAGATTAAAAGGCCCGATTTGCTGTAGAGAAATTTTTTCTCTTCGGGGTCTATTGCAAGCGCATCGCCCTCTTCTATATTTTGCCTTACGTTCTCGTAATAATAGGTTAAAGTGGTACTTAGGTCAGTGGTAATTTGATAATTAATAGGAATATTTAGTCCATAAGTACGAATTTCATACCCTGGTTCCGTTTTGCGTTCAATAAAAGGATTAAGGATAATTGAACCATTTTTAACTATAAACTGAGGCTGTATCCAGCGTAAGTTTGCCGAATAGGGCAGTATTCCCGAGTGTTTAATATGCAAGTTTAGCCTACGTGCTGTGCCAAGAAAACCTTTAAAGTTGAGTTCGGCAAATGCTCTAAATTTATCATCAGTTCCATAACCTACTCCAAATTTGGTAGAAAATCTATTAGCCTCTTCTAAATAAATACTTATAGGAATTTGATTATTAAGAGTATCATGGTTTATATTAGGAAATACAGAGGCCACTTTAAAGAGTTGTAAATTATAGAGGTTTTCTCTAGTTTTAACTAGCATAGATTTATTATAAAGTTGGCCCTCTTTAAATGAGAGCTCTCTTCTTATGAGCTTTTCAGGAACACGCTTGCGCCCCTCTATAGTGGTTTTGCCTACATAGCATAATTCTCCAGGAGTTATAGTGTATCTTATGCCTGTTATGTATTTATCAAGATCTAAATCTAGGCTATAATCTACTTTAACATAAACATAGCCCAAGTTTTGGAAAGCATCTTTTAATATCTCTAAATCCTCTAATAGATCTTGGTCTCTAAATCGCTTGTTCTTTAGTAGCTTAAGTTTAGTAATTACTCTCTTGTTAATAGAATCTAGCTTATTGGTAGAGAAGTTGGCATTAACGTTGAAAGAGACAGTATCTACAACAATAGGATTTCCTTCTTCTATCTCTATTGATACTATTACACTCTTTTGTTTATGATTAACTTGGAGTGACAATATAGTGGCTTTTACGTCAATAAAGCCTTCACTTTGGTAAATTGCTTGAACTCTTTTAAGATCTAGATTAATTAATTCACCGCTATATAGAAAAGGCTCTTTTTTAGTTAGCAATCGCTCTAGCCCAGATACCTCTTTTATTGCCATTTTATCTAATAAGAAATTTTCCTTTAAACTCTTATTGCCGTTAAACGATACCTTTCTTACTTCATAATTTTCTTGACTGTGGGCAAAATAGCTTATAAACAAGAAAAATGTTAAAAAAAGAATATAGCGAACCAGTAGTTTTCTCATATTAATAGATAACCTGTAATGTATTCATTAGTAACAATAATTGTACTTTGTTAAAACAGAAAATTAACCTTTTTGTTTACGCATAATTCTTATAAAGGTAGAATTAAAAATGTGGCTTCTAATAGGTAGCTTTATGAGATAGAAATTATTGATTTGAGAGATCATATTTATTGATTAATTTTGCCAACTATATTTTTATTTCAATTCAAGCTTAAAAGAGGTTTAATATGAAAATTGTTTTTCTAGATGCAGCTACTTTGGGAGAAGATGCCAATTTTTCGCAGTTAGAGGAGTTAGGTGCTTTCGTGAGCTATTCACTAACACAACCTTGCGATGTGAAGTCTAGAATTAAAGATGCCCATGTGGTTATTGTGAATAAAGTTAAAATAGGAAAAGAAGAGATTGACTATGCTAAAAATCTTAAGTTGATATGCGTAGCCGCTACTGGTACAAATAATATAGATAGCGAGTATGCTAAAGAGGCTGGTGTTGTGGTTAAAAATGTGGCTAATTATTCTACAGATAGTGTTGCCCAAATTACATTCGGATCTCTTCTAACACTCATAAATAATAATATCTATTTCGATTCTATAGTCAAAAGCGGCAACTATTCTAAAAATGGCCACTTTACCGATACTGGAAGAACTTTCTTTGAACTAAAAGGCAAGAATTTTGGAATAATAGGTATGGGAAACATAGGTAAGAAGGTAGCCACGATTGCATCTGCTTTTGGGTGCAATGTCTCTTATTACTCAACAGGGGGAGTTGCTCACTGTAAAGAATATCCTTCTGTTTGTCTAAGTGAATTGCTAGCAAAAAGCGATATAATTTCTATTCACTCTCCACTTAATGAGAAAACCAAGAACTTAATCTCGTTAAAGGAGTTCAAGGCTATGAAAACCTCTGCTATTGTAGTTAATATGGGCCGAGGCGGAATTGTAAATGAAAAAGAGTTAGCGCAGGCGCTTAATTTTGGTCTAATCGCAGGAGCAGTTATAGATGTTTATGAAGATGAGCCAATTCCAGAGGGTCACCCATATCTTTCATTAAAGAATCCAGAAAAAATAATACTAACCCCACACATTGGTTGGGCATCTATAGAAGCTAGAAAATTACTTATAGAAAAGCTTGTGCAGAATATTAAATCTATCTAAAATTTTATCTAGTCTTTCTCTTTTCCAAGGACACTATTTTGTGCGCCAAGTAAATGTTTCATACAGTATTCCATTCCTTTTACGCTAGAGGCTAATAGATTAGAACGCCAAATAAACATATTTCTTGGGAAGTTCCTAGGGTTGTCTGGCTCTTCTGAGGCTATAGATAGCTCATTACTTTTTAATTTTTGAGTAATAAAACTTTTCACATCCCTCCCTTGTTGGGTAGCTTCTTTCCCTAATTTAATTGCATTGTCGTTTAATTGAGGGCTAGATGGCAACCAGCCCATACGTTTAGATTTTATGTTGCAGTCAATTATAGACATCTTGCCCTATTTTTCTTTATCTGCCAATGAAGAGTTTAACTCTATTAACCCCACCTTTTCGTAACGCCATTGATTGGTGTGCATGTAAAAGTATGATGTGGCATTAATATGACGAGGTGGCCTATGCCAGTCTAATGCAAAAGCTATAGGTGTCCAGCCTGTTTGGGGCCTAAGTTTCTCTTGCCCTACATAATGAGACCAGCCGCCACCAGATTTCTCTATACATCCGCAAAATATAAGCATATTTATAGAAATCGTAAAAGCTTAATAGTGTGTCTCCTAATAGGCTTAGATAGCGGGTTCCAGAAGAGTAGCTAGCCATAGACATTGCAGGAATGGGTGTAATGCTTTCAAGCCGGCCTGGGCCATATTTTATTACGATGATAGCTGTAAAAATTGAGTAGATGAGTAATAGCCAAGTAACTGTGCTAAAAACCACGGCGATGAAACTGTGAGTGCTTGATTCACAGGCAGTTGCTAAAAACCACGGCGATGAATTATTTTAGAGGCGAGCCGGGTTCTTTTTTCATGAAGTTGTACTCTAGGTGGTCTACTAGGCGGGGAAAGAACTTATTAAGAATTACTAGGGTTTTGCCAATAGGGGTGAGTACTACTTGGGCTTTACGTTTTCTTACTCCTTTTAATAAATGAAATGCACACTCTTGGGAGCTCATCATTTTGCCTTCGTCTCTTGGTGTACTTCCCTGTTTGCTACCATCTGCAACAAGTGCATGTTCTCTTACATTTGAGGCGGTAAATCCTGGCGCAAAAATCATTATATGAAGGTTGTCTTTAAGGTGCTCTACTCTAAGGGTGTCTAGAAACCCATAAACTGCAAATTTAGAGGCAGAGTAACCAGACCGGGCTGGTAGGCCTTTGAATGCTGCTATAGAGACAACGCCTACAATAGAGCCTTTTTGGAGCAAAATATGGGGCAGTGCATACTTTGTACAGTATACAGTGCCCCAAAAGTTTACATCCATAAGTTGTTTAATAACAGTAAGTTCAAGATCTTTGAATAGAGCTCTCATAGAGATGCCAGCATTGTTAACTAGAATGTCTATTTTCCCAAATACCTCAATAGATTTATCTATAAGATTTTTGCACTCATCTTCAATTGTTACGTCGCATTTTACCGAAAGAACCTCTGTAAACGAAGAGAGTTCTTGCTTTAGAGTTTCTAGCTTATTGGTGCTTCTAGCTGCAATTACAACCTTTGCACCATTTTTAGCAAACTCTGTGGCGGTTGCCATTCCTATTCCAGAACTGGCTCCGGTTATTATTACGACTTTGTCTTTAAACATTTCACTAATAAATTAGCTAGACATTACGATTAATTATGCAGCTAGAAATTGCGATTGATTAATTGCTTAATCTTCTATAGCCATGCTTTTCATCTCGTCGCCTTTGTACTTACCTGCTTTTAGCTTCTCTTGAATTTGGCTAAATGCTTTTAAAGTGTACTCTACATGTTCTAATGTATGCATTGCTGTAGGGATAAGGCGGAACATTATAACTCCTTTAGGAACAACAGGATAAATTACTGCCGAGCAGAATATTCTATAGTTATTTCTAAGGTCTATTAGTATGTTTGTGGCTTCTGCTAAGTTGCCTTCGAGAAAGACAGGAGTAACACAAGCTTCTGCTTTTCCAATATTAAAGCCCATTTCTCGAAGCCCTTTTTGCATTGCATGGGTAACTGTCCAAAGTTTTTCTCGAAGTTCGGGCATTGTAATAATCATCTCCATCCTTTTTAAGCACCCCTCTACAATAGCCATTGGTAATGACTTTGCATAGATTTGTGAACGTAGGTTATATCTTAGAAAGTCTATAATAGATTTTGGCCCTGCAACAAAACCTCCAATACATGCCATTGATTTTGCAAAAGCACCAAAGTAGAGATCTATCTCGTCCATAACCTTATAGTGTTCAGATGTACCTCGGCCGTTATCTCCCATAACTCCAAACCCGTGAGCATCGTCTATAAGAATTCTAAAGTTGAATTTTTTCTTAAGTTCTACTATTTTATCTAGAATACCAAGGTCTCCAGTCATGCCATATACGCCCTCGGTAATGAGCAATATGCCACCGCCTGTTTCGGCAACAAGCCTAGAGGCTCTTGCAAGAGCTTTTTCGCACTTCTCTATATCGTTGTGTGGGTATACTATTCTTTGACCCATGTGGAGTCTTACTCCGTCCATTATACATGCGTGAGCTTCTGAATCATATACAATAATATCGTGTCTAGTTACAAGGGCATCAATGGTAGAAACCATTCCTTGATATCCAAAGTTAAATAGATATGCATCTTCTTTCAACTCAAAATTGGCAAGTACTTTCTCTAGTTTTTCGTGCTGTTCGGTATGGCCGCTCATCATTCTGGCGCCCATAGGATAAGCGAAACCCCACTTTGCAGCTGCCTCGGCATCGGCTTTCATCACCTCTGGATGGTTTGCCAAGCCTAAGTAATTATTGAAAGTCCAAGCAAGCATCTTACTGCCATTGAACATCATTTCTGGCTCTATTGGCCCTTCTAATTTAGGGTATGTGAAATATCCGTGAGCTTTTTCTCTGTATTGTCCAAGAGGACCACCCTGATCATTTGTAATTCTATCAAAAATATCCATAGTTATTAATTGATTATGTGTATCTTAATCTTTGTCCGATTCGTAAAATAGAGTTTCTTTTTATACCATTAAGAGAGCATAATTTTGCAATTGAAATTCCTGTTCTAGATGCAATTCTACCAAGTGTATCACCACTTTTTACTTTCCAAAATCGAATTTTATCTATCTCTTTTTTGTATGCGAAATGCTGAGAGTTAAGTGCTAACATTTTATTTTTAATGGTAGACGACTCAAAGTCAATTATATCGTTTGGGTTAATTGGATTTCCCAAATATCTTATTTCAAAATGTAAATGATAACCAGTAGAACGACCAGTGCTACCACCAAGCCCAACCGGTGTGCCGGCTTTTAGAGTATCTCCTGGTTTTACAGTTATTTTACTTAGATGGGCATAGAGAGTCTCTAGTCCATTGAAGTGTCTCACTACAACATAGTAGCCATAGTCACGCGCTCTCTTGGTAATTCTGATTACTCCGTCGAATGCGTTGTATACACTATCTCCAGGGTGAACCTTTAAATCTATCCCGTAATGGTGCCTCCATTTTCTAAATCCAAAATTAGAGGTAACATATTTCATAGAAGGAGGGTAGTAACCAGATATATCAATTTTAACAGTATCTTTCATATCTGTTAGGCTCACTTGATATGGGTTAATCATAGTGTCGCTCCAAATATCGTACTCTTCTGGAAGATCGGAAAATTCTGAACCTCTTAAATAATCAGATATTGGCACTATAGCAGAAATAGTTCCGGTAAATTTGGCTAATGAGCCATACTTATATGGATTGAAAGGAGTAGGAGAGGGTAAATCAAAAACCTTAGTAGGGATTGACTTTGTCTCATTTTTTCTTTTTTTAATAGAAAATGCTTGTGCATTTACTGATAATAAAATAGAAGTAATGAAAAGGGCAACTCCGCTTTTATAGTAATTAGCTATCAATATTGGCGTATTTTGCGTGTGTTTCAATAAATTCCCGTCTAGGTGGTACCTCGTCTCCCATTAGCATAGAAAAAATTCTATCTGCCTCGGCAGCATTGTCTATATTTACTTGGCGGAGTAGTCTAGTTTCGGGGTTCATAGTTGTGTCCCAAAGTTGAATAGCATTCATCTCTCCAAGACCTTTGTATCTTTGAATGTGAACTCCAGTCTCTTTGCCTTTTCCTATTCTTAGGACAGCCTCTGCTCTATCGTCTTCGGTCCAACAATATTGTTCTTGCTTGCCTTTTCTAACTAAGTAAAGAGGGGGAGTTGCAATATAGACGTGCCCATTCTTAATGAGATCTTGCATATGGCGGAAGAAAAATGTAAGTATTAGAGTGGCAATATGGCTACCGTCTACGTCGGCGTCGGTCATAATTATTACCTTATGATATCTTAGTTTTGTGAGATTAAGTGCTTTGCTATCATCTTCTGTGCCAATGGTAACACCAAGTGCTGTGTAAATGTTTCTTATCTCTTCACTTTCAAATACTTTGTGCTCCATAGCTTTTTCGACATTCAGAATCTTACCTCTTAATGGAAGAATAGCTTGAAAATTTCTGTCTCTACCACTTTTTGCAGTACCACCAGCAGAGTCACCCTCTACTAGGAATATCTCGGTAACAGTTGCATCTCTGTTAGAACAGTCTGCAAGTTTGCCAGGCAAGCCAGACCCACTCATAACAGTTTTGCGTTGCACCATCTCACGTGCTTTGCGTGCTGCATGCCTTGCTGTTGCTGCAAGAATAACTTTGTCTATAATGATTTTTGCATCTCTTGGGTTCTCTTCTAAGTAGTTCTCTAAAGCAGATGTGGTAGCCTGTGAAACTGCTGCCGATACCTCTGAGTTACCTAGTTTTGTTTTGGTTTGACCTTCAAACTGAGGCTCTTGTACCTTTACAGAGATAATTGCTGTGAGCCCCTCGCGAAAGTCCGATGCGTCAATGTCAAATTTTAATTTAGAGAGCATTCCGTTTTTCTCTGCAAAGCTCTTGAGAGTTGTGGTAAGTCCTCTTCTAAACCCAGTGAGGTGTGTACCACCTTCAATAGTATTAATGTTATTCACGTATGAGTGAATATTCTCTGAAAATCCAGTGTTATACTGCATGGCTACTTCTATAGGCATGCCTGTCTTATCTGTCTCTAAATAGATTGGGGTATCTGTGAGTTTCTCACGATTACCATCTAGAAATTTAACAAATTCTAATAGGCCCAGTTCTGAATAGTAAGTGTTGTTTTTAAATAACTTATTCGTTTCGTTCTCCTCTTCGTCTCCATTGAGTTCATCTGGATCTATAGTTTCTCTTAAATCTGTGATAGAGAGTTTAATCCCCTTGTTGAGGTATGCTAATTCTCTTAGCCTAGTAGCTAGTATATCGTAACTATATGGAATTCCTAAAACAAAAATTTCGGGATCTGGCTTAAAGGTTATGGTTGTACCCCTTTGGCTAGATTCTCCCATTACCTTAACTGGATATAGAGGAACGCCTTTACTAAATTCTTGACGGAAATGTTTACCTTCTCGATAGATATCGGCAGTTAGGTGAATAGAGAGTGCATTTACACATGATACACCAACTCCGTGCAAGCCACCAGAAACTTTATATGAATCTTTAGAGAACTTACCACCTGCATGTAATACAGTTAACACAACCTCAAGTGCGCTTCGGCCCTCTTTTTCGTGCATATCTGTTGGAATACCCCGCCCATTGTCTGTTACTGTGATAGAGTTGTCTGCATTAATTACAACTTCTATATGCGTACAATAGCCTGCTAGTGCCTCGTCTATTGAGTTATCGACAACTTCGTACACTAAATGGTGAAGACCTCTAGACCCAATGTCTCCAATATACATTGACGGTCTTTTTCTTACCGCCTCTAATCCTTCCAGAACCTGAATATTTTCTGCTGAATATTGACCATCGGCCAAAGTGGACACTTTTTCATTCATCTTGTTATACTCTAATTTTAAAGAAACAAAGATAATACAAAACCAAAAAAAAACCTAATAAAGTTGTGCTAATTATTAGGTTTTAAAAATTATTTAATTATTTGAATATCAGAGCTTAAACGATAGCCCTACACCTCCGTTAAGCCCTGGCATTGCATTGTTTGCATAATCAAAGACCTTTGAATCTAAGATATTATTAAGCTGAATAAAAAAAGTAAGATTCTTATTGTAGACATAAGAGATACTAACGTCTAATTTTGCATAAGAAGGAGTATAAATAGGGCTATAATTACTAAGATCATAAAGATCATAATTGAAGTCAATGAAATAGATGTCTATTAATCTAGGAGTCTTTTGTTTATATCTAAAAGAACCGTTCACTATTACTCTTTCTCTCCAGTTATAGCGCCCCAATACCTTAAGCTCAAAGGGAGAGTAATTGAAATGGGTATTTGTCATTTTGATGTTATCTTTAAAGGTATAGAAATCTGTAGTTAATACTCCTTCAAAGCTTTTGCTGTGGAAAGAAACCTCGGCACCAAAACC
>CAZHHY010000019.1:1417-6768 GCA_964532375.1 uncultured Muribaculaceae bacterium | reverse complement strand
AGAGAGTCGCTAAAGCGAGAGTCTGACGCCTCGTATTTTACTCCAGCAAGTATTTTATTAAAAGTAGCAAATCCGGCGCCGGCAGTAAGTGATAGATTTAGGTATTGTTCGTCTAATTTATTGTTAGCAAATGCTTGGTCTCTCAAAAAAGGAGGGTTGCCTGGTAGTAGTGGTTCTGCTCTAACTATATAGTATGGATGATATTCATTTTCAAATAGCTTTGAGTAAGAGAACTGGGCATTATAATAAAAACTATTTGGGTTTTTATTCAAAGATTTTGCATAAAAGCCTGCGCTAGTGATATTTGTAGTGTGACTCATTGAATCTCTCATAAAAGAGTTATTGCTATAATTACCAAGAATAGGTTCAAGCTCTGCAATGTTAATTACTCTTTGATCGAAACCATAATAGCTATTCACTCTGTTGTTGTGATCTGCTTTTAACCCCAATTCGCCTTTTTCCCAATGGTATTTAAAATCTACTCCTAAGTCTGTTTTTGAAGAGGGAGCTGCTACTTTGGTCTCTCCTCTATCTACCATGTTGGTCTCTATATAGTGAGCTGGAAGTTTAGCTAAGAATGAGTTGTGAGAGCCATTTATCACAAGCGAAAAGTTGTTTCCAAGTCTAGGCTGTATATATATACTTCCGTATGGGTTAAAAGGGATATTTGAACCGGCTTTAACAAATAGAAATGGCCTAACTGGCATTGCACTTTTTTCAATTTGAGCAGAAGAGAGAGGCGAGAATTCATATAAATCTTTGATTGGCTTGTCAAAGATAGTGTAATTGAAAGAGAGGTTGAATCTTCCCAAAGAGTCGTCAAAATTTGTGTAGAGCTTGCCTTTTGTTATTTCTAATAGCTTAGCATCGAAATTTCTATTGACCTCTAATGTAGGGTCTATTGTTTGTTGTGCATTGCTCTCTGTAATAGTTAGCAGTAGTGCCGCAATAATTATAATATATTTATAGAGTTTCATTTTGCTTTTGTTTCTTCAATTTTTGATAATCTCATTTTAATTTGCTCTCTAATGTCATCTTTACTGTTTGCAGGGTATGACTCCAAAATACTTTTGAAAGTAGCCTGTGCCTGTTCCCAGTTCTCTTTCTCTGCAAAGGTGTCTCCAAGAATGATGTAGCTTTTTGCTAACCAGTAGCTCTGAGGGGTATTGGAATCAGAGAAGTTATAAACCTCTTTCTCTACTTTTGCAAAATCTCCTTTATCAAATGCATCTGAAATAATTAGGTATGCACTTTCTGCACCCTCGGGAGAGATCTTGTCTTTAGATAGTTCTACTAAGTATTTGATTGCCGAGCTTCTATTGCCTAATGAATAATAGGATTTGGCAATAATATAATTTGACCTTGTTTTTTCTTGAGGCGATATGTTTAAAAGTAATGCTTTATTAGCTTGTGCAATTGCATTTTCATACTGTTTATCCATATAATAGGAGTTCATAAGGCCAATATTCGCTGCAATTATATTATTGTCTAACTTTGCAATAAGAGTAAGAGAAGAGTATGCTTTAACTGCTTGTCTATAGTTTTCTACACTGTAAGAAATTCTAGCATAATTGAGGGTTGCCAACTCTGTAAAGGAACCTTCTCCAATTTCCATAACTTTCAAAAATGCATCTAGAGAAAGATCGGGCTTGCCTATTTTGTTATAACACTCTCCTAGGTAGAACCATGCGTGTGCTGCTTTTGTTCCATTTGGATAGCTTTTTATAAAAGCAGTTAATGAAGAGAGGGCTGCGGCATAGTTTCCAGAGATAAATTGTTTTTCGGCAGAGCCAAATACAATGAGTTCTCTCTCTGAAGTTGTTCTAGTTTGTGAAAGTCCAAGACCATCTATGTAATTAAGAAACTCTTGAGCATTTCCCATATTTTGATAGATGTTTTCAAGACCAGCTATTGCACTTTGTGCTTCTGGCGATTGAGGCGTTTGTTCTAGAATTCTCTTGTAATAGTCTATAGCAATTGAGTTGTTGCCTTTATTTAAATTTATGAGCCCTAGCTCTAGTAGCGCCTTTGGATAGTAGGCGCTGTTAGAATATTTTTGACTAAGTTCTGTTAGATGCTCAATAGCTGCGTTATCGTCTCCTGTTTGGATTAAGGTTCTGCTTAATTCATAAAGTGCTTCGGGGTAAAGAGTGCTATTAATGCCATTAGAAACAAGCTCTTTTAAAAGTTGCGCCTTGTTAGTCTCTTCTCCCAAGAGCCCTTTTGCCATTGCTATTTGATAATTTGCATATTGTTTTAGCTGTTTATTAGCTGTAGAAACACCAGAGAAAGAGAGTATAGACTCTTCGTACTTTCTTTGCATAAAATGGGAGTCGCCTAGTCTTGCCTTGGCCTCGTCTGAGTATAAAATGTCTCCTAATGGTAGGTTAAGGTAGCGTTGGAACCACTGTTGGGCCATAGCAAAATCTCCTAACTTAAAATAGCCGTATGCAAGGTTATAGAAAGAAGAAGAGAACTCTTTATTGCCTTTAAAATTACTGTTTCTTGTGGCAAGTTCAAGGTTTATATCTACAGATTTCTTGAATTGGTTATTGCGATAATAGGCCTCTGCCAACCAAAAACGGGTTACATTATAGAGGTTGTTGTTGTAGGCGCCATTGGTTAAAGAGAGTTCTAAAACAGGGATAGCATCGCGATATGCGCCTAAATTGATGAGCTGTATCCCTCTAAGAAAAGTTGCTTTCTGAAGGTTTATTAAATCTATTGAACTCGGCTCTTTAATGGTTCTTAGCACCTCTATGGCAGATTTGTAATCTTGCTTTACTAGGTATGAGGTAGCAATGTAATTTTGAATTTCATTGAACTTTTGCTGGTTGGGAGAATAGGTGTCTAAGTAATTCTTAAACTTAGAGATATCGGAATTTAGATCGAACGATAGTTTTGCGTAATTAAACATAGCATCTTCTTTTATAGCAAGATCTAAGTTGCCGCTAGAGGCTAATGCAAAACTGTTAAGGGCTTCAAACTTATTCTTGATCTCTATATAACAGCGCCCAAGATGATACGCCGCGTTCTGAGTAAGAGAGTCTTCTTGAGAGACAACTTGCTTGAAAAGTTCAATTGCGTCTTGGTATTTAGATTGTGTATATGCAATAATGCCAGCGTAATATATATCTTTTCTTGTTAAAGTAGTGGTAAATAAGCTATACTGATCTAAGTATAGTTTTGCTTTTTCTGTGTTGTTTAGTGCAAAGAATGCTTGGGAAATTACTCTTGCGCTTTTTGTTTTTAGCTCTCCAGTGAGCTCATTATAAAGTGCCTCACCTTTATCTGTTACATATGTATAGTCTTTTAGCATGAATTTGCTCTCTAGAGTATAATATTTACTTAAAAGCGAAAACCTAGGGTCGTGACCTATTTTTTCGAATAGAGCTATTGCCTGGTTAAACTCACGGCGAATATAGTGTATATGTGCAGAGTAATAATATGAGGGATTTGTATAGCTGTCGAAGGATGAATTAATTACATTTTGCATTAATTTTAGCGCAGTTTGGGTGTTGCCAGTGAGATAAAAGGAGTACCCTTTTTTAAAATTATATTCGTTATGATAAGAACTTTCCAAGTCATTTACATTTATCTTGTCATAGATATTAATTGCTTGCGTAAAATCTTCTCTGTTGAAAAGTTGAGCTGCATAACGTAACCGAACCATAGAAATTAAAGAGCTATTACTCCATTGTTTTTCAACTAGGATGTATTTAGCATCTATGTTTGGATGGTTACTCTCAATTGCAATAATAGCTAGATATGCTTGGATATCACTAATAAGAACTTTGTTACCTATTTCTGTTTCTGCTAAAAGCGCTTCAAACTCTTTTTCTGCCGATTGTAGCATCCCTTTATTGTAGAGTTCTATACCAATTTTATATCTATCAAAAAAAATGTTCTCTACAGTTTGTGCAACAACAATACAGTTAAAGGCAAGCGAATATGCAATAAGCACAAAAACTAATTTCTGGTTTAATGTTGCTCTCATTATATAATGTTTTTTATTTAATGTGGGTTTAAGTGTCAAATTTAGTAAATTTGCCTCTAATAACAGTGATATTTATTATGTCAGTAGAGAGAAAGCCACTTATTGAGTTAATTGGGGCAGATATAGCTAAAGATGAAAACCTTATTCTAACCAATATAAATCTAACCATAGAGAGGGGAGATTTCGTTTATGTTATTGGTAGAGTGGGTAGTGGAAAAACATCTATTGTTAAAACTATAATAGGCGAGTTCCCCTTAGCTAAGGGCTCTGGAAAGGTTTCGGGGTTTGCCTTAGAGAAATTAAAACAAAAAGAGATTCCTCACCTTAGAAGAAAAATTGGTGTTGTTTTTCAAGATTTTCAACTGCTTTCAGATAGATCTGTCTATGAGAACCTGCTGTTTGTTCTTTTGGCAACTGGGTGGAAAGACCGTAAAGAGATAGATGCCATTATAAAAGAGAGGCTAGAGAGTGTAGATATGATTAGAAAAAGTCATAAAATGCCTCATCAGTTATCTGGAGGAGAGCAGCAAAGGGTTGCAATTGCTAGGGCTTTGCTAAATAATCCAGA
Organism: uncultured Muribaculaceae bacterium; assembly: GCA_964532375.1. GTDB lineage: Bacteria > Bacteroidota > Bacteroidia > Bacteroidales > UBA932 > Bact-08. The sequence continues at coordinate 2,203 of CAZHHY010000019.1, read as the reverse complement.
AATAATCTTGGCCGATGAACCTACTGGGAACCTAGATTTTGAAACTGCAAACGAGATAATGGAACTATTTACAACCATTCATAAGTTGTATGAGCCTGCAATAGTATTTGTAACTCACAACAGATCTTTATATAAAAGATATCCTGGGCGAGTGCTACTCTGTAAAAACATGACATGTGAAGAGTTGGTTATTACTCAAGAGATAGATATTTCTCAAATTCTAGATATGTAAGGCTAGTGCTTTATCTAAAAGACAGTTTATGACAAGGAAAGAGCGTTATACAAAAGTAATTGAATGGTTTCAAATTAACATGCCGGTTGCAGAGAGTGAGCTGTTCTACAGTAACCCTTATGAACTTGTGGTAGCAGTTATTTTGTCGGCTCAATGTACAGATAAACGAGTTAATTTAGTTACTCCTGCATTATTCGAAAAGTACCCCAACGCTAAATCTCTTGCTGCTTCTACTACAGAGCAAGTATTTGAAATTATTAAATCTGTTACCTATCCAAATAATAAAAGCAAGCATCTTGTGAAGATGGCTCAAATGCTTTGTGATGAATTTAATGGAATTATTCCAGAGACTCCAGAGCAATTACAAAAATTACCAGGGGTTGGGAGAAAAACGGCCAATGTGATAGCTTCTGTTATTTATAATAAACCTGTAATTGCAGTAGATACTCATGTGTTTAGGGTCTCTAGAAGAATAGGGCTTACTACAGGAAAAACTCCTCTTGCAGTTGAAAATGATTTAACAATCCAAGCTGTGTTTAGCAATAGCATAAAGT
>CAZHHY010000019.1:0-1407 GCA_964532375.1 uncultured Muribaculaceae bacterium | reverse complement strand
GTTGAAAATGATTTAACTAAAAACATATCCCAAGAGAAGAGGGCAATTGCTCATCACTGGCTTATATTGCATGGAAGGTATATTTGCATAGCAAGAAAACCTAAATGCGAAATTTGTGGTCTATTTGAGTTTTGTAGGTACTACCATAAGTCCCGCAGGGCAAATCTCCATGAAAGTAGCTCCGGCTGATGGCCCAAAACTTCCGCCAACAACTCCAATCATATCTTCTTCTTTAAAACGCTTGTCGCTTAGTAGTTTATTAATTGAGCTACGAATAAACTCATCTTTTGTTTGAGTTGGGTCCATAGAGTATGCATAGACACCAAAAGAGAGAGCAAGTTCTCTCATAACGTGAGGGGCATAGCACATTGCATAAATAGGGGTTCTGGGGCGGTAGGCCGAGAGGTATCTGCCTGTACGTCCTGTTTTAGTGTCGAACACCATAGCTTTAATGGGGAGTTTACGTGTTGCGCTCACTAATTGGCAACTAAGAACTGCTACCACAGGGTGCGTCACATCTTTAAGCTCTAAATTATAATGAGATTTTAGCTCCTTCTCTGTCTCTTTTGCTATATTAGACATTGTTCTAACTGCCTCTTGAGCATATTTTCCATTGGCAGTTTCGCCGCTAAGCATAATAGCATCTGTACCTTGGTAAATTGCGTTTGCAACATCTGTAACCTCTGCCCTAGTGGGTCTAGGGTTCTCTATCATGGAGTGAAGCATTTGAGTAGCTATAATAACAGGTTTTTTTCTCTCTTGGCATTTCTTTGTGATTTGCCTTTGAATAATAGGAATTTTCTGATATTCAATCTCAACTCCTAAATCTCCTCTTGCAACCATAACTCCGTAGCAGTGAGAAAGAATTTCATCTATATTATCTACTCCCTCTTGGTTTTCAATTTTGGCAATAATTTTAAGATGGCTATTGTTGTCATTCAATATTTTTTGAATCTCAATAAGATCATACTTGTTTCTTACAAATGAGTGAGCTATAAAATCTAAATTATTGTTAATAGCCCAAAGAATATACTCTCTATCTCTATCTGATATAGATGGCAAATTAACAGATACATGAGGAATATTTATGCTTTTACGCCCTTTTATTATACCATCGTTATTGGCTTTGCAGTAGAGGCGAATTTCGTTTTTCTTTTTTACAGTAAGCGAGATTTCGCCATCGTCTATTAATATTTTTGCTCCTACTGTCAGAGTATATGTAAAAACTCCGAATCCTGTAAGTATTAAAATAATAGTGAAAATTTTACCATTCTCATCAAGCTCTTTAACCTCTTTAAATCCAACTGTAGCGAGGGTAATTACTGTCATATAAAGTGCATCAATAAACCGCATATCCTCAATAATCATATATCCAAATGTGCCAAAAAGAAGGATACTCACAAGAAG
>CAZHHY010000018.1:0-17260 GCA_964532375.1 uncultured Muribaculaceae bacterium | reverse complement strand
GATTATGACACCAAAGCAATGCTTTACAAGAAAGCAGGCGATAAATTTAAAAACGACCGCGGTTATAACAACCTTGCAGCTATTGCTCTTGATAATGGTAAACTTGCCGAGGCCAAAGCAGCTCTTGCAAAAGTAAACGACAAAGATTGTCCTTACTATTATAACAATGCTGGTGTAGTTGCACTTCGCGAGGCAAACTATCTATCTGCAGCTACTATGTTTTCAAAATCTTCATTGAAAGAGGCAAAATATAACTCTGCAATACTAGATATCCTTAACGGTCTTTATAAAGAAGCTGCTACCAAACTTGCTGGCTCTAAAGACGAGAACGAAGGTCTTGCATACATTTTAACCAACCAATTAGACAAAGCATCTGCAGCTATCACTTGCAAATGCCCTCACGCTGCCTACCAAAGAGCAGTTATTGCAGCTCGCCAAGGTAACATGAGCGAAGTAGCTAAACAACTAGAGATTGTACACAAAGACGAAGCTCTAAAAGTTCGTTCACAAAACGATATCGAATTCGCAAAATTCAGAGAATAATTTCTCTAAATTTAAAATAGTATAATAAAAAGAGGCTGCCCAAATGGAGAGCCTCTTTTTTATATATTCAATGCCCTTTAAACTAAGGACCTCTAAAGCAACACTTTCGTGATAGATTTGGGAAAGCTTTAGTCTAGCTTTAGGACGGCCATGAAGGCGCTTTGTGGCACCTCTACGTTACCAACTTGGCGCATACGTTTCTTACCTTTCTTCTGTTTGTCTAAGAGTTTACGTTTACGGGAGATATCGCCACCGTAACATTTGGCGGTAACGTCTTTACGTACTGCCTTTACTGTTTCACGTGCAATAATCTTGGCACCAATTGCTGCTTGGATTGCAATATCGAACTGCTGCCTTGGTATAAGCTCTTTTAATTTTTCGCACATACGGCGGCCAAAGTCATAGGCGTGGTCTCTAAAAATAAGACTAGATAAAGCATCTACCTGCTCTCCATTTAGAAGAATATCTAATTTCACTAGAACAGATTCTCTATAGCCAGTTACATGGTAGTCAAATGAGGCATACCCTCTAGATACCGATTTTAGCTTATCATAAAAGTCAAAAACAATTTCGGCAAGCGGCATATCGTAATTAAGCTCTACCCTCTCGCTAGTAAGGAAAGTTTGGCTAATTAGGGTTCCTCTTTTATCCATGCACAGTTTCATAATTACTCCAAAATATTCCGATTTAGAAATAATTTGGGCTCTTATGTAAGGTTCTTCTATGTAATCTATGAGTGTAGGCGAAGGAAGCCCAGATGGGTTGTGAACGTCTATAGTATCTCCCTGGGTAGTGTGCACCTTATAAGATACGTTGGGCACAGTGGTTATAACGTCCATGTCAAACTCACGGTAAAGACGCTCTTGAACAATTTCCATATGAAGTAGCCCTAAAAAGCCACAACGGAATCCAAAGCCTAGTGCTAAAGAAGATTCAGGTTCATATACTAACGAGGCATCGTTTAATTGTAATTTTTCTAAAGAGCTTCTAAGATCTTCATACTCATCTGTCTCTACAGGATACAAGCCAGCAAATACCATTGGTTTAACCTCTTCGAAACCAGGTATTGAGTTTGTGCTTGGTCTATCTCTATGAGTAATAGTATCTCCAACTTTTACCTCGCTTGCAGTTTTTATTCCCGAAATAATATATCCTACGTCGCCAGTGCGAACCTCGCCAGTAGAGACCATTTTTAGACGCAACTTGCCAACCTCGTCTGCTTCATATTCTTTGCCTGTATTAAAGAACTTAACTTTATCGCCTTTACGAATTATTCCGTTTTGAACTTTAAAGTAGGCTATAATACCTCTAAATGAGTTAAATACAGAGTCGAAAATAAGAGCTTGCAAAGGCTCTTCTTCACTCCCTTTAGGAGAAGGAACTCGCTCTACAATAGCTTCTAAAATCTCTGAGACACCTAACCCTGTTTTTGCACTTGCAAGTAGTATGTCTTCATCTTTACAACCAATAAGTTCAATAATTTGATCTTTTACTGTCTCTACCATTGCGCTCTCCATATCAATTTTATTGAGCACCGGTATAATTTCTAAATCATGACCGATTGCCAAATAAAGGTTAGATATTGTTTGCGCCTGAATTCCTTGCGAAGCATCTACTACAAGTAGGGCTCCTTCACAAGCAGCAATTGCACGCGACACTTCATAAGAAAAGTCTACGTGACCTGGGGTATCAATAAGGTTTAATATATATTTCTCGCCTTTATACACATAATCCATCTGAACAGCATGGCTTTTTATAGTAATGCCCTTCTCCTTCTCTAGATCCATTGAGTCAAGTACCTGTTTATCGGTGTCTTTCGAGACCATGGTGTGCGTAGCTTCCAGAAGTCTATCGGCAAGAGTACTCTTCCCGTGATCTATGTGGGCGATTATACAAAAGTTTCTAATCTGCTTCATTTTACAATTTGGGGGGTTTATCATTCGTGCAAAGATAAAAATAATTCTAAAATTATAAGTTTGATGTTATCTTTGTAAGAATGGCAATATATCAAATAGCGTTTTTTTGAACAAATTCAGTAATAAATATTTAAAACATAATGGCTCAAAACACAAATTTACAAGAGATTTCGTCTCAAGTTAGACGAGATATTATTCGTATGGTCAATATGGCTTCATCGGGTCACCCCGGCGGCTCACTTAGCAGTACCGAGGTTTTAACTACACTCTTTTTCTCAGAGATGAAACATTCTCCTAAGAATTGGAGAAGAGATGGAGCTGGAAACGACATGTTCTTTCTATCGGCAGGCCACCTCACACCAGTTTACTACAGCGTGCTAGCCCGTAGCGGCTATTTCCCAGTAGAAGAACTAGGTACGTTCCGTAAAATGGGCTCTAGGCTTCAAGGGCACCCATCTGTAGAGAGGGGGCTTCCAGGAGTTCACGTAGCTTCGGGCTCTTTAGGCCAAGGCCTCTCGGTTGCATGCGGAGCAGCACTTACAAAAAGACTAAACAAAGAAGAGAACTTTGTATATGTCCTTATTGGCGACGGAGAGAGTGAAGAAGGTCAAATTTGGGAAGCAGCTCTTTTTGCTGCACACAAAAAATTAGACCACCTAATTGCTATGACAGACTGGAATGGGCAACAAATAGACGGCCCTGTAGCAGAAATTCTAGACACCGGAGATCTAGTGAAAAAATGGGAAGCATTTGGATGGAGCTGTAAAGTTGTAGATGGTCACAACACACTCGCTATAAAAGAGGCGCTACAGGCAGCAAAAAAAGGAGCTGGAGACGGTAAACCAAAAATGCTACTCATGAGAACAGATATGGGCAAAGGCATAGACTTTATGCAAGGCACACACCACTGGCACGGAAAAGCGCCAAACGCTCAAGAGACAGAAAATGCTCTCTCACAAATAAAAGAGACTTTAGGCGACTTTTAATAATTTAGACCGTTCAACCAAAAAGAGATGAAAGAAAAATTTAATAATACAGGAAATAAAGATACACGTTCTGGCTTTGGAGCAGGACTACTAGAACTCGGCAGAAAAAGAGAAGATGTTGTTGCACTTTGTGCAGACCTCACTGGCTCTTTAAAAATGGATGCTTTTGAAAAAGAGTTCCCAGAAAGATATATTCAATGTGGGATTGCCGAGGCAAATATGATGGGAACAGCAGCCGGCATGGCGCTAAGCGGTAAAATTCCATTTGCAGGAACATTCGCCGAGTTTGCAACAGGTAGGGTTTACGACCAAATTCGCCAATCAATTGCATATTCAGAAACCAACGTTAAAATATGTGCTTCGCACGCAGGTATTTCTCTAGGCGAAGATGGCGCCACTCACCAAACAATGGAAGACATTAGTTTAATGAGAGGGCTACCCAACCTAACAGTGATTAACCCTTGCGATTACAACCAAACAAAAGCAGCCACAATAGCAATAGCAGAGCATCATGGCCCTGTATATCTACGTTTTGGCCGCCCATCGGTTCCAAACTTTACACCTGCCGATGCTCCTTTTGAAATAGGCAAAGCACTAATGCTATCTCCAGGCAAAGATGTTACCATTTTTGCTACAGGCCACATGGTTTGGGAAGCAATTGAAGCAGCAGATTCTCTAGAAAAAGAGGGCATCTCGGTAGAACTTATAAATATTCACACCATTAAACCTTTAGACAAAAAAGCAGTCATAGAATCGGCAGTCAAAACCAAAGCAGTAGTAACTGCCGAGGAACATTTAATTGCAGGGGGAATGGGCGAGTTAATTGCAGGCTTACTTTCAAGAGAGCTACCAACTCCAGTAGAGATGGTAGCAGTAGACGACCTTTTTGGCCAAAGTGGTACTCCAGCACAATTAATGGAAGAGTACAAACTAAACAGTACTAGCATTATAGTAGCTGTTAAAAAGGTATTAAAGCGCAAATAACCCTTTAGTAAAATCTATAGTAAATTAATATGGACGATAAGGATCTCTTGACACTATATAGAGAAGAGGGGAAGCAAAACTATGCCTTCAACCTTATCGTTGAAAAATATAGTGAGAGACTCTATTGGCACATACGAAAAATGGTAGCCTCTCACGACGATGCAAACGACATTTTGCAAAATTCATTTATAAAAGCCTGGAGTTCTCTCTCACAATTTAGAGAAGAATCTAGGCTTTATACATGGCTATACAGGATTGCTACCAACGAATCACTTACCTTTTTAAAGCGGTCTAAATTAAGATCTTTTCTATCTTTAAGCGACTATTCCAAACAGGTAGAAAACCAACTCGAAGCCGACCCTTGGTTCGACGGCGACAATACTCAAAGAATTTTTCGCAAAGCAATTATGACCCTACCACCTAAACAGAGAGCAGTTTTTAATATGCGCTACTACGACGAACTAAAATATGAAGAGATATCAGAAATTTTGAACACTTCGGTAGGAGCCCTAAAAGCCTCTTACCACCACGCTTTTCAAAAAATTCAGAAAATATTAAAAGAGTCCGTTTAATCCTTTTGAGTTTTAAATAGTCAAAGAGATATGAGAACAAAATTTAACATAGAAGAGCCCTCAAATAAAAAGCATTTGCAAGAGAACCCATTTAAGGTTCCTTCCGGTTATTTTCAGCGTGTGCGAATAGAGATCTCAGATAAAATTTCTGCTCAAAGTGAAAACCCAAGCTTTTGGACAGTTGTTCGGCCTCAACTAGGTTTAGTATCTGCATTTGCCATGGTGTTTTTATTTGCCTACGGAATATTTAGCATACTCCCAAGCCAAAGCAGTTTATCTAAAGATGGTAAAATTGAACTATCCTCTACAATAAGTGTAAACTCGGCATATGTAGAAGAAGGGTTTTTGAACACCTCATTTATCGATTTTTTCTACGGCTCTTTAGATTCACTAACTACCCCTAATTCAAAAATAAGTCAAGACGAGCTTGTTAACTACTTAAGTGAAAATATAGACCTTGTAACGCTCTCATATCTAGAAGAAAAATAATAACCCATTATTTGTCATGAAGAAAATAATAATTCTGTTCCTTATATGCACATTTACGCTTCAACTTACTGCCCAACCTTCTAACGAAGCGCAACAACAGCAAAGGAATCAAAGGTACCAGCAAATACAGAGTGCAAAAATTGCATTCTTCACTGCCCGGCTAGAGTTAACACCAAAAGAGGCCGAAGATTTTTGGCCTTTATATAACGAGTACTGGAAAGCTAGAGAAGTAGTAAATCGAAAATCTTTTCACGCTCTTCGCACCATAAATAAAATATTAGAGAACAACGAGAAGACTACAGATTCTCAACTCAAGCAACTCATGGAAACCTACCTCTCTGGTAGCGCAGCAGAAGGCGAGATTCACAAAGAGTATTACCAAAAATTCATTAAGATTTTTTCCACTAAAAAAGTAGCTAAAATGTATGCTACAGAAGAGGAATTTAGAATAAACATGATTCACCAACTACGTGGTGGCAAAAGCCCTCAATAGTAAGTTATCGTTCTATAAATAGTTTATTAAACAATGGAAAGCATTTGATTAATTTCAAGTGCTTTTTACTTTTAAATCTTTAAGATAGAACCCTTTTACCAACTCATTATACTCTTTGGTATAAAGTTGGCCCCCCTCTTGTTGCATAGTAAGCATCTCTTCTTGCATTACAAGCTTCTCTCGTTTCATAACAAGCATCACACTCTCATTCCCGCAATCTAAAACTTGTACTTTTTGCAACTCAATCATATACCTCTTAACAGGCTTGTTAAGCAGAGTTTTTATTTTACATAACCGTTGAACTTTAAATTGCCCTCCTCTAGAGGCCATCTCTAGAAGAGCCTCTCCCTCTACAACAGGCAATATAACAGCCAATACGCCTCCATCTTTAAGAAGTGAGGCAGAGGTGTCCAAAAGAATGTTTAGTGGCAGAGAGTGACTGTGCCTGGCATTGTTTCTTGCTTGAGAAGGAGCATTCAACGAATTTGTAAAAAACGGCGGATTTGACAAAATCAAATCAAATTTTCCCTCATCAAAAACAGCTTTACAAGATGAATTGCTATCTACAGCTACTCTTTGTTCAATCGAATAATCTTGTAATGAAGTGTGAAAAGCCTCTAATTGCCCCTTCCAACTCGAATTTTCAAAATTATATTGACTCTCTAGATAAGAGTTATAATCTATATCAATTGCAGTTATCCGAAAATTGTATTGAACATTACTCTCGCACAAACGCTGAGCCATTATTAGAGAGATAACCCCAGTACCCGACCCAATGTCTAACACCCGTAACTGTTCCAATTCATCTAAATGTTCAATCTTAAATGTTTCGCCCACATTCCCACAAGATAGTATCTGGGGTAAAGAGACCCAAGCAGCCAAAAGAACACCATCGGTATTAACCTTCATTGCCGAGTTAGACTGCCTTACTGCAAATTTTTTAAAGTAGAAATTTGCCATCTTTCATTTCCAGAGTTCTGTCGCTTAATGCAGCCAAATCTCTGTCATGTGTTACAATAATTATAGTAATCCCAAACCTATCTCTCAAATCGAAGAAAAGCTTGTGAATCTCTTGCTTGGTAGCTGTATCTAGGTTGCCAGAAGGTTCATCGGCAAAAAGTACAGAGGGGTTATTTATTAGAGCCCTTGCAATAGCAACTCTCTGCTGCTCTCCCCCACTTAACTCAGATGGCTTGTGAGTGAGCCTTTCAGACAAGCCCAATAAAGTTAAAAGATCTTTGGCTCTCGCTTTAGCTGCCCCCATTCCTGCCTTTGCAATCAACGCCGGAATAGCCACATTTTCTAATGCGGTAAACTCGGGTAAAAGATGATGAAATTGAAAAACGAACCCAATTTTTTTGTTTCTAAAGTCGGCCAAAGCATTTGACTTTAAAGCAAAAACATCTATACCGTCTATAAAAACCTTCCCCGAATCGGGAAGAGAAAGTGTACCAAGAATTTGGAGCAAGCTAGACTTTCCAGCCCCGCTTGCTCCAACTATACTCAGTACTTCAGAATCCTTTGCTTCAAAATCTATTCCTTTAAGGACTAGAAGGTTTCCAAAAGATTTTTTAATATTCTCTGCTTTTATCATTCTTAATTAATCATCATCTTCGCTCTCTTCGTACTCCTTAAGAAGCTTATCCTGAACATCGGTAGGTACCTGCTGGTAATCTGCATAATTCATTGTAAATGTTGCACGGCCAGAAGTTAAAGAACTCAATGTTGTAGAGTATTTATTAAGCTCTGCCAATGGAACTCTAGCCTTAAGCACCTCAAAACCTTTTTCGCTGCTCATGCCCATTATAGTGGCTCTTCTATTTTGCAAATCACTCATTACATCTCCCATACAATCGCTAGGCACCAAAACCTCAATATTGTATATAGGCTCCATAATTTTAGGACCCGCCTTTTTAAACGCCTCTTTAAAAGCGTTTCTACCAGCAAGTTTAAAAGAGATCTCATTTGAGTCTACCGGGTGCATCTTTCCATCGTATATGAATACACGAATATCCCTTGCATAGGAACCTGTAAGAGGCCCCTCTTCCATTTTCTCCATAATACCCTTGAGGATAGCTGGTAAAAAGCGTGCATCTATAGAGCCACCAACAATACAGTTGTAGTACTCAAGTTTGCCGCCCCAATCCATTGGATATTCTTCCTTCCCTTTAATATTGAGAACCAATTCACGGCCATCTATTTTAAAGTTTTTATTTGGTGCAACACCCTCTATTACAGGCTCTATTAACATATGTACCTCACCAAATTGACCAGCGCCACCAGATTGTTTTCTATGGCGATAATCTCCAAGTGCAACTTTGGTAATTGTTTCACGATAAGGAATTTTAGGGTTTATAAGATCTACCTCTAATTTATGTGTATTGTTAATATGCCATTTAAGAATATTAATATGGTGCTCTCCCTGGCCACTCAAAATAGTTTGTCTAAGTTCTTTCGAATACTCTACTATAATTGTAGGGTCTTCTGAGTGTGCGCGTTGGATTATCTCACCCAATTTCTCCTCGTCTTTCTCTTGTTTTGCCTTAATAGCAGTGCGGAATTTAGAAGGAGGGAATACAATTTTTTCAAACACCCACTCTTTACTTCCTGCATTAAGGGTTTGATTTGTCTTTACACTTTTTAGTTTCACTGTACAACCAATATCACCCGCTACCATCTCGGGAAGTTTTTCTCTTTTTTTGCCTGCTACAGCATATATTACAGAAATCCTCTCTTTAGCACCCGTTTCGTGGTTAACAAGATCCATTCCCTCTTTAAGCCTACCAGACATCACTCTAAAGTAAGAAACCTCTCCAAGATGGGGTTCAATTGCAGTTTTAAATATAAAAATAGAAGTTTGCCCAGCCTCATCACAAGGGACTAACTCTCCATCTGTCAATCTTTGTTCAGACTTATCGGGAAATGGAGCAACATTAATAACAAACTCCATTAGTCTTTTAACACCTATGTCTTTTTTAGCAGACAGACAGAACAGCGGCATAATTTCGCATTTCATAAGCCCTATTGAAAGCCCTTTTCTTATCTCATCTTCGTTAAGAGCTCCTTTTTCAAAAAAGGTTTCCATTAACGATTCGTCATTTTCTGCTGCCATCTCTATCAACTCCTGAAGGTATTCATCGGCCTGCTCTTGAAGATCTGCTGGAATAGGATGCTCTTCGCGAGTACCGTTTTCATCTGAAAAACGATACATTTTCAGTTTCAATACATCTACAAAAGCATTAAAGCCCGGGCCTGTCTCTACCGGAAATTGAACGACAACTATTTTTTTACCAAACGTTTTTTTAAGTGACTCCAGCGATCCTTCGAAATTTGCTTTCTCGTGATCTAGCTGGTTCAATGCTAAAATTAATGGTTTACAGTGTTTTTCTGCATAACGTGCAAGTATTTCTGTACCCACTTCTACTCCTTGCTGCGCATTAATAACCATTATTCCTGCATCGGCAACTTTAAAAGCAGAGATTACTCCGCCAACGAAATCGTCTGAGCCAGGAGTATCAATCAAGTTCAGCTTAGTATCCATAAACTCTGTATATAACAGAGAAGAATAGATTGAACGTTGATAAATCTGTTCGATTTCGGTATTGTCACTTACAGTTGTTTTTGCCTCGACCGAACCGCGTCGGTCAATGACTTTGCCTTCAAACAACATGGTTTCCGCAAGAGTAGTCTTTCCAGACTTCGTATTTCCTATTAGAACTACGTTGCGAATGCTTTTAGTGGGATAAACTTTCATATTACTCCATTTAGTTCATTAGTTACTAGTTTTTCAAAAAAATTGGAAGTCAAATTTATGAAAAATTAATCAATTAACAATACACCCAAGAGCCTTCTCAAGCTCTTTTCGAGAGTTAAACCCCGAGTATTTATAAACAATGTTGTAATTAACCCCTATTGAGAGTAGCTCCCGTGCATATTGAACTCTGTACAGAGCTATCGTTTGCTTAGTAGAAAAACCTAGTTGCTCTAAAAGTACTCTATCTAGGATAATTTGGCTACAATTACAAAGTAGCGAAATTGTTTTTGGACACATACTCTTGTTAAGGAATATGTTTTTCTCCATTAAACCGCAGAACATCTCCAAAATATTTTCTATCTCTCTATCGTTTTCCATAATCTTAAAAATTTTTATTACTGCAAATCTAAACCTAAAGCAGAGGTTAATCCAAAGTAAAAGCTGTGATTTATCTATTCTTAGAAATAAATTATCTCTTTCTATTCAAAATTTCTCTTTTTACATGGTTTTATTTGTTATTTAAACAAGTTTAGCCTGTGCTTAAGTAGTGGCTTATACAAATTATATTTGTTTAGAATGGAAATTAAACAAATAGTAGAACGAATTAGGGTAGTGCGACGCACTAAAAATTACACTCAAGAGTTTATGGCAGCAGCTCTTGATATCTCTATAAACTCATATGCCGATCTTGAAAAGGGCAAAGTAAAATTAATGAATCCTAGACTTTTTGAAATCGCAAAAATATTAGATCTCTCAATGGAGCAACTAATTTTTGGACATGCCACTCAAGAAGAGTATTCAGCGAAGATTAGAGAGCTAGAAAAAAGACTAGAAAGAGATCATAGAGCCGAGATAGAAAATCTTATTTTAGATCATAAAATAGAAATTGCAGAGAAAGATGGCTTAATAGCAGAGCTGCAAGGGAAAATAAATACCAAAGAAAAAATTATTGGCGTGCTTCAAGAGAAGAGAATCAATTACTAGATATCAATTACTAGATATCAATTTCCCGATATCCAATCACTAAAGTTTACCACCTAACTATTTTAATAGTTAGTGAATATGTGCTGCAGCAATATATGGTGCCTATCGGCAGTATATATGCTTCGCGAAGCAGACAAACAGGCGAACTGCTAAAATGAATCATTTTTTAATAAATTGTGCTTGAAAACAAGAAGTTCAAGTATTGTAATTGCTAAAATTAATCATTTTTTTAATAAATTGCGTCTGAAAAAACGAAGTTCAAGTATTGTAATTAAAGAAGATCAAATGAAATTAAAGGGGCAAAAGCCACTCTCAAATTTATATAGTAAAGGCAAAATAGAGGCAGGGTGCGACGAGGCTGGCCGTGGTTGTCTTGCGGGGCCCGTCTACGCAGCAGCGGTTATTCTCTCTCCCAATTTTTACCACCCTCTGCTTAACGACTCCAAAACACTATCTGCGAAAGAACGCAATTTATTGAGGCCTATTATAGAAAAAGAGGCTCTCGCTTGGGCTGTTGCATGGGTCTCGGCATTAGAAATAGATAATATAAATATTCTAAATGCCTCGATTTTAGCAATGCACCGGGCTTTAGACCAGCTATCTACAACTCCCAACCATATAATAGTAGATGGAAACAGGTTTAAAAGTTACAAAGATATTGAGCACACCTGCATTGTGGGAGGAGATGGTATATATGCCTCTATTGCAGCTGCTTCGGTTTTAGCAAAAACATATAGAGATAGCTATATGACAGAGTTAGCTATGGAACACCCAGAATATGGGTGGGAGAAGAATATGGCCTACCCAACTAAAAAGCACAGAGAGGCCATTGTAAAATTTGGAGTTACCAAGCACCATAGAGTATCATTCAACCTCTATGGCAAATTTGCCCAAGAAGAACAATGAGAATATCAGAAACAAGATTGAGATAACAATTTGAGGTGTTACAAGCGAGAAATCTACAATAGCATCGCCAATAGAAACAAGGCTCTCTATAACTACAGAATACCCGCCAAAACTAAAGAAAAGAGCTATGCCTACAAAGGTAAACAGGAGTGTTATAATACTGTTCACACTTAAATAGAATCCTTTAAATACCTCTACCCTATTAAGAACCTGGGCGCTAGCAACAGGAATAGAAACAGGCTTAGGCAAACACTCTAATTAAGCAAACAACCTCTCGCTAAATCCATTGTCTTCAATTTTCTGCTTGTGTTTTTTGTTTAATAGGAAACCAGCTAGCTGGCCCAGCCCAACGAAAAGTGGAATAAGCCCAAAAGCTGCAAACTTAATACTATCAAAGAAAAGATAGAGAGCAACAGAGATACCTATTCCAGCTCCAATTGTAATGAGTGAATTAGAAAGTGGATCATTCATTTTGGATTTTGCTCTCATTTCGGAGGGTGCTGGCTTGAAAATGTCTGGAGATAACTCTACACCCTTTTCTAGAGCCTTCATTATTACCTCATTTTTTGACCTATCTCTAAGATATTTAACTGTAAAAATGATTAAGAGTATTAGAACACCTGTCAAAAAAGGAGCTATTACTGCAATTGTTTCTGTCATGATTAAAAAGTTTTAGTTGTTTGCTAGTTAGACGCTGTGGGCTTAAAGAAAGTTGCAGCTTCTAGAGCAATTTTTTCTAAATATCTATGAGCATCTGCAATTGCCTTCTTCTTAGATGGTTGCAATTGGGAGATTGAGAAAAGTTTTTCTACACCTACCATCTCTAGCTCTCTATCTGTAAGTAAATTGTCTCCACATATAACCCACAGTCTTTTTCTATGCCTGGCTGTCACCTCAATAACTCCATCTAAAAGTTTACCTGAAAGGCTCTGCCCATCTACCCTGCCCTCTCCCGTAATCACAAGAGTGGCTTCTTCTATCTGCTTGTCTACATTAAGAAAATCAAAAATAACCCTCCACCCACTCAAAAGCTTAGCATCCAAGAACAATGCAAGCGCAAAGCCCATCCCTCCAGCAGCACCTGCACCTGTGAGTTCAGAAAAATCTTTTCCAAAAAATTCTTTACAAACCTGGGCAAAATGAATAACGCCTGCCTCTAAAAATTCAACATCTTTTGGCGAGGCACCTTTCTGCGGCCCATAAACATGACTAGCACCATAAATACCAGTCAATGGGTTATTCACATCACAAGCAACCTCTATATTGAGCCCTTTTAAATAATCAGGAACCCCAGAGTTATCTATAGCTACAATCTTTTCCAAACAAGCCCCAGTCATAAACCCAAGTGGTAACCCACTCTCATTGGTAACATCTACAAACATATTTTTAGCATCTCCAAGCCTATCTTCATAACCTATTAGCTTACCATCTTTATCTAAAAAACGATAGCCCAAAGCACTCAACATTCCTGTCCCAGCATCGTTTGTTGCACTACCACCTATGCCCAAAAGTATATTACGAAAGCCCAAGCGAGCAACTTCCTTAATCACAACACCAAACCCATAACTACTTGTAAAACGGGGGTTTCTCTCTTTGTGTGAAAGGCTCCACAACCCAGTAGACTTTGCCATTTCGCAAAGGACTTTATCTCCAATTCTAAGAACAGGAACCTCAATATCTCTGCCCAAAGCATCTATTGTTTGTATATACAGTGTCTCGTGGCCAAAATCTGAAACAGCATCTAAAGTACCGTCTCCGCCATCGGCAAGTGGGAGTTCGCATGTAATAATATTAGGAATTTGCCTTTGAAATTGAGACGCAATAATAGAAGCTACCTCTCTAGCAGTAAGGCTGCCTTTAAATTTATCTACTATTATTAGAATTTTGTTCATATATCCATTCAAATTGTAACCAAATAGTTAAATAATAAGAGAATTCTTTATCTTTGCCTAAAGTGTAACAAACAAACTAAGTAAATTTACATAAAAAAAATGAAAAAAACTGCCCTACTAATTTTATTTGCCATTCTACTCTCTTTCGGTCCTGTTAAAGCAGACGAGGGAATGTGGCTACTTCCTCTAATAGAGAAGCTGAATATAAAAAAGATGTCTGAGCTAGGCTTTAAGCTTTCTGCAAAAGATATCTACGATATTAACAATGCTAGCCTAAAAGATGCGATTGTCCATTTTGGTGGCGGTTGTACTGCCGAGATTATATCTGCCGAGGGGCTTGTGCTCACAAACCACCACTGTGGTTATGGCGCTATTCAAAAATTGAGTACTGTAGAAAACGATTTTTTACAAAATGGCTTTTGGGCTATGACTCGCCAAGAAGAACTACCTGCCGATGGCCTTTCTGTTACTTTCCTTGAAAGCTTTACAGATGTAACATCTCAAATTGAGAAGGCAATTAAAAAAGCTAAGACTCCAGAAGAAAAGGAGAAAGCAATGGCAGCAATCACAAAAGAATTGACAGAGAAAGCTAAAGGTAAAAACGAATTTGTAAGTGCTGTTGTATCATCAATGTATGGTGGCAATAGCTATTACCTAATTGTTTCAAAAACTTTTAACGATATCCGTTTTGTTGGAGCTCCGCCTTCTTCAATAGGTAAGTTCGGCGCCGATACAGATAACTGGATGTGGCCAAGGCACACCGGAGACTTCTCTCTATTCCGCGTTTACGCAAATGAAAATAACGAGCCTGCCTCTTACTCGGCAAGCAACAAACCATACGCTGCAAAAAAACACCTTACAATTTCACTTAAAGGTGTAGAGCAGAACGATTTCGCCATGATTATTGGCTACCCAGGTAGAACTAGCCGTTTTATGACTTCTGCCGAGGTTGTTGAAACTCGCGATGTAGTAAATGCAAATGTTATTCATATTAGAGGTATCCGTCAAAGTATTCTTATGGCAGATATGGAGGCAAGCCCTAAGATTAGACTACAGTATGCTAGTAAATATTCAAGCTCTTCTAATTACTGGAAAAAAGCAACTGGCATGAACGAGACTTTTGACAAACTTAATGTTGTTGAAAGAAGAGCAGCTCAAGAGGTAGCTTTTAAAGAGTGGATTGGGAAAGACAAAAAGCGTATTGCAAAATATGGCGATGCTCTTAATTATATCAATACTTCTGTAGAACAAAGAGCAGAACCTATGTATCAGCTTCGCTACTTGCAAGAGGCTCTTGGCAACATTGAGCTTACTGCTATTGCTAACCACTATGCAGGTGTAGCTAGCGCTTTAAGCAAAGGCGATAAAGATAGAGCTGCAATGATACTTAAAATGGTTAAACCAAGAATTGAGCGATTCTTTGTGAACTACTCAGTTTCTACAGACCGTAAAGTAGCTAAGGCACTCATTAAAGTATACCAAGAAAAAGTTAAGCCAGGCGACAGACCTGCATTTTACCAAGTTATTGAAAAAGATTTTGGTGGAAATATAGATCTATTTGTAGATAACATGTTTGACAAAACTGTCTTTACATCTTTAGAATCTATCGAAAAAGCTCTTGAAAACAGCCCAGAAACTCTCATTAACGACCCTGCTTTGCAAACTGGTAATGACATTTTCGCTCTAATGCCAAAACTTATGAATGAAGTAGCTAAGGCAAATGAAAATTTTGCTCAAGGTCACAAAGCATACATTGCTGGGCAGTTAGAAATGGTAAAAGGTGCTGCAATTTACCCCGATGCCAACTCTACAATGCGCATGACCTATGGTCAAGTTCTAGATTACTCTCCAAGAGATGCCGTTAAATACGACATAGTTACAACTCTTACTGGAGTAATGGAGAAAGAAGATCCTAACAATTGGGAATTTGTAGTTCCTCAAAAACTAAAAGACCTTTATGCCGCCAAAGACTTTGGCCAATATGCTATGAAAGATGGTCAAATGCCTGTATGCTTTATCTCTAACAACGATATTACTGGTGGAAACTCTGGTAGCCCTGTTCTTAACGGAAAAGGCGAACTAATTGGCACAGCGTTCGATGGCAACTGGGAGGCAATGAGTGGCGATATCATCTTCGAACCAAATCTTCAAAGATGTATTAACGTAGACATTCGTTACACTCTATTCATCATTGAGAAATATGGCAACGCCAAACATCTTATCAATGAAATGACTATTGCTAAATAGTTTTACATTTGCACATCACAAAGCGGCTACCTTGGTGGGTAGCCGCTTTTTTTATCGCCGTGGTTTTTGGCTTTCTCTTGCTGCTCAAGCATTTGCAATTTTATCGCCGTGGTTTTTGGCTTTCTCCTGCTGCTCAAGCATCTACAATTTCATCGCCGTGGTTTTTGGCTTTCTCTTGCTGCTCAAGCATCTACAATTTCATCGCCGTGGTTTTTGGCTTTCTCTTGCTGCTCAAGCATTTGCAATTTCATCTGGGGCAATCATTCAGATGCAATTCTAAGAGTAGAATTTTGCGTGGTCAACTAATAAGCATTAATTTTGTTAAATAGAGGCCTAGAAAGGTAGGAAAGGATATAGAAAGGTAGAGGAAGGTAGAGGAAGGATAGATTGGATTATTTTAGATTTAGAAATAGATATGGATATAAAGAAAATTGAAGAGGCGCTTAAGAGCGTTGTACATCCCTTGAAAGAGAAAGACATTGTATCTCTAGAGATGGTAGAAGATATTAAAGTAGAAGATGGTAAGATTAGGTTTAAACTGGTATTTCCCTCGCCAGATGCTTTGTCGTCTACTATTAAGAAGAGCTGTGAGAAGGCATTGAGAGATGCTTTCCCAACAGAAGAATTTAAACTCTCTATAATGGAGCTTGTGAGAGAGAGAAAGATTCAAAAGAGAGTTACAGTAGAGCTTGGCCAAGAGGCTCTTGAAAATGTAGGTCACATTATTGCGATTGCATCTGGCAAAGGTGGCGTAGGCAAATCTACAGTATCTGTTAATCTAGCAATTGCTCTTGCAAAAGCAGGTTACAAAGTAGGACTTACAGATGCCGATGTATATGGCCCCTCGGTACCAATGATGACTGGTACAGAAGACTACAAACCCACAGTAGATGAATCTAGTGGCAAACAAATGATTATTCCTGTAGAAAAATACGGAGTAAAATGGATGTCTATAGGTTACTTCTCTAAGCCAGACCAACCACTTATTTGGAGAGGCCCAATGGCTAGCAACGCCCTCAAACAAATGATTCTTCAAATTAAATGGGGAGATTTAGACTTTCTTTTGGTAGACCTCCCTCCAGGAACAGGAGATATTCACATCTCACTGGTACAGGATATACCTCTTTCGGGAGCAATTGTTGTAAGTACCCCACAGCCAGTGGCTTTAACAGATGTAGAGAAAGGAATTAACATGTTCCGTTCAAAAGAGATGAATAAGCCAGTCCTTGGGCTGGTAGAGAATATGGCATGGTTTACCCCTGCCGAACTTCCAAATAACAAATACTATATCTTTGGTAAAGATGGCTGTAAAAAAATGGCCACTAAGTTTGATGTGCCTCTTTTAGCACAGATACCACTTATTCAAAGCATTAGAGAAGGAGGAGACGATGGAGAACCAATAGCTTTAAAGAACCGAGAAGATGGGCAGAGTTTCCATGAACTCGCTGCAAAAATAATCTCCATTTTAGGATAAAATTAAAATAGTCCAAAGTA
>CAZHHY010000017.1:0-17479 GCA_964532375.1 uncultured Muribaculaceae bacterium | reverse complement strand
ACCTCTTATTTGCAATTGGCCCAGCTGGAACCGGAAAAACATACACAGCAATTGCTCTTGCCGTTAGAGCTTTAAAAAACAAAGAGGTAAAGAAGTTAATTCTAACTAGACCGGCAGTAGAAGCAGGCGAAAAACTGGGTTTTTTACCAGGTGATATGAGAGATAAGCTAGACCCCTATTTACAACCCCTATACGATGCCTTGCGAGATATGATACCTGCAAAAAGATTGGCAGATCTTATGGAAGAGGGTGTAATACAAATTGCTCCACTTGCATTTATGCGAGGTAGAACTTTAGAGAGTGCATTTGTAATCTTAGATGAAGCTCAGAATACAACAATGGGGCAGTTGAAAATGTTTCTTACCCGAATGGGGAATAATTCAAAATTTATTGTTACTGGCGATACCACTCAAATAGATCTGCCTAAAAAAAGCGATTCGGGCCTTTTAAAGGGCATTCAAATGGTGCAAGAGATAAAGGGAGTTGCCGTAATATGCTTGGACAGAGAAGATATCGTAAGGCATCCACTAGTTTCTCAAATAGTATTAGCTTTCGAAAAGGAAGAAGCAGGTAATAAGCATTAAATTTACGTAGCTCGAGTCCATTTTATCATTTTTTTTCGTAATTTAGATGCATAATATGAGTTCGAAAGAGTTGTTTAGCGATTATTTAAAGGTGCAAAAAAGATATTCACCTAGAACTCTCAAGATTTACCTTGAGAGTATAGATGAATTGTTTGCATATCTAGTTCCAGCAGAAGATGAAGCTCCTGAATCTTTGCTAATACCGTCTAATATTAGATCTTTTATTGCTCATTTGTTAAGTAACGGCCTCTCTCCAGTAACCGTAAATTTAAAGTTATCTGCAATAAGTTCTTACTCTAACTTCTTAATTAAAAAAGAACTGTTACTCTCTAATCCTGTTAGAAAGATACAAAGGCCAAAAACAGATAAGAAACTTCCAGGCTTCTATACCTCTAGGGCAATGGAGAACTATTTTGATCTAGAACCTCTTGCCAAGGAGTCGATAGATAGACCTAATGAACTAGAAGCTTTTTTAAGCTTAAGAGATAGAGTAGTGGTAGAACTACTTTATTGTACCGGTATTAGAAGGGCAGAGCTAGCCTCGCTAAAAATTTATGAATGGGATAGGAGTAGGGGTGTAATAAGGGTAACTGGTAAGGGAGATAAGGTACGTGAAGTTCCCGTTCCAAATTCACTTGCAAACCATTTAGGAGGATATAAATCTTTACTTAATGAATATTATCCCGAAAACCCTACAAAGCACCTGTTTTTGACAGATAGCGGGCAACCTATGTACCTCTCGTTTGTTAATAAGATAGTAGGTAGGGAGCTTAAAGGAATAGAAGGTTTCAGCGGTAAAAAAAGCCCTCATATGTTAAGACACTCTTTGGCAACACATTTACTCAACAACGGAGCAGATCTCAACAGCATAAAAGAGGTTTTAGGGCACTCTTCATTGGCTGCAACACAAATTTATACTCATAACTCTTTTGAACAACTAAAGAAAGTATTTTTAACCGCTCACCCAAGAGCAAAAAAAGGAGGATAACATGGACATCAGAATTCAATCACTCAAATTTGACGCAGACACAAAATTGACCAGCTTTATTGAAAAAAAGCTAGCGACACTGCCTAAGTATCACGAAGAAATTCAAAGTATAGAGGTAACCCTAAGTCTCTTGCCAGATTTTGACAACAAAAACGTGATGATGAAAATTTTCATTCCAGGTAATGATCTGGTAATTGAGCGGCGTGCTCAAAAATTCGAAGATGCAGTAGTAGAGTGTAAAACTGTCCTGAAAGATTTACTAGTTAAGGCTAAAGAGAAGAAACGCAACATTTAGGGATAGCAAATTATTGCCTAAACATAGATATAAATTCCTCTTCGGTTATATTACTAAAGTAATCGGAGAGGTTTGTTGTTTTTACTCTCTCTCTAATTGCTTCGAGTGTGTTGGTGCAACCTTGTAGTTGTTTTTCTAACAGCGAGGTCTCTTTTACAAAAAAGTAACTACCATAGAAACGGATCTCTTCAATAATCTCCTTTTTAACCTCCATATAGAGTTCTAGAACGCCCCAATCAAATCTTGTTTTTTTTGAATACCCATATTTTGGAGAAGAACCATAATTCCAAGAATCTTTACTGTACTTTTCCATTGTTAGCTTAGCTATTTGGGAAAGGTCTTGAGAAGTATAGTGGTAGCGAACATATTTACTAGAGAGACTATCTGTTACAAATTTTTCCAAATATGTAACAAATTCCTCTACAGTCATTGCATTAGAGAGATGGTCACTAATGTTGGTAACTCTGGCTCTATTAGATTGAACAGCTTTGCCTTTAAAATGCTCTGGCCGGTTTGCAAGCGCCTCAGATAAATTTGCCATAGATGCAGAATATAGAAGAGTACCATGCTGTAAGATTCTCTCTTTATATACTGCAACTGCATTGCCAGAGAATTTTTTATCTTCAATAACAAGGTCGTTTCTTCCTTTTAGTGATGCTTCTATACCAAGAGAGTTTAAAGCCGCTATTATGGGTTTTGTAAACCTCCCAAACATATCTGCGGTACTCTCGCTAGCAATTTTATTATCTATAAAAGTAAAGTTTACATTTCCAAGATCGTGAAAAACAGCCCCACCGCCAGTGAGTCTTCTTACAACAGGTATATTATTGTTTTTTACATAATCTAAATTAATCTCGGCAAAAGCATTCTGGTGAAGCCCTATTATGATTGAAGGCTCGTTTCGCCAAAGCCTAAATATAGATTGTTTGAAATTCTTAAACAGATACTCCTCTGCAGCAAGATTCCATTGAGGGTCGGTTGAATCGTCTACTATATAATACATTACTAGTTATAGATTATCTTTTTGATTTGTAATACGTTTCTTTATTATTCGCGATTGAATAATCATATAAATACAAGCAGCAACTATGATACCAAATATTGCCCCACAAACTATATCCGATGGAAAATGCCTCCCAACATACATTCGACTATAGGAGACCAAAAAAGCCCATGAAAAAATAGAGATTGAATACCACCTTTTCTTGAAGAGTAAAGAGGTAAAAGTTGCAAGACCAAATACATTAGAAGCGTGTGAAGAGATAAATCCATACATTCCTCCCTTGCCATCTAGAAGTCTAATTATACCCTCTAATCTAGGGTCGTGACCTGGCCTGAGTCTCATAAAGTAGTGCTTGATTGCGGTACTACCCATATCTGTAATTGCAAAAATTAATATAGCTCCCACAAAAAGCAGAAATGCATATTTGTAGTTATTTTGCTTATGACCAAAATTATAAAAAATGTAAAAAGCTATAAGAGCATATAAAGGAATCCATGGATATTTAGCAGTGAAAAGCATCATAAGCAGGTCTAAAAAAGCTGTATGCAACCCGTTTATGAATATAAGGAGGGAATAATCTATATTAAGAAGCCACTCCATAAATTTTTTTTATTTATTAAGACTCTCCCAAAGCATATCTTTTAGCTTATCTAGCCCTTGTCCAGAATATGAGCATATAAATACATGAGGGATTTTTTTAGGAAGAGTTTTTTTAATCATATTTTCTAACTCAGAATCTAGAAGGTCGCTTTTAGTAACAGCCAGAATTCTCTCTTTATCTAACAGCTCTGGATTATACATTTTGAGCTCGTTTAGCAAGATTTTATATTCGGCATTAATATCTTTGGAATCGGCAGGAATCATAAAAAGAAGCATCGAGTTCCTCTCTATATGTTTTAAAAAGCGAAGCCCAAGCCCTCTACCTTCGTGTGCTCCTTCAATTATGCCAGGTATATCTGCCATTACAAACGAGCGATTGTCTCTATATTCTACTATTCCTAAATTTGGCTCTAGGGTAGTAAATGGGTAGTCTGCAATTTTAGGTTTAGCTGCCGATATTCTAGAGAGTAGTGTTGATTTTCCGGCATTTGGAAACCCAACAAGGCCAACGTCGGCAAGTATTTTAAGTTCTAAAATAAACCAGTTTTCTATGCTTGCTTCGCCTGTTTGGGCATATCTTGGCGTTCTATTAGTAGATGTTTTGAAAAAGTCATTTCCTTTTCCACCTCTTCCACCCTTAACTAAGATTCTCTCTTCTTTATCTTCTGTTATTTCAAAAACAATCTCTTCTGTATCTGCTATTTTTACAACAGTTCCTAAAGGAACATCTACGTAAATATCTGCCCCGTCTGCTCCATGGCATAAAGCGCCACTACCACCACCACCGTGCTCTGCCCGTATATGTTTTCTATATCTTAAATGTATAAGAGTCCAATATTGGGCGTTTCCTCTTAAGATAACATGACCACCTCTACCACCATCTCCGCCATCGGGACCACCTTTGGGAATGAATTTTTCTCGCCTAAGATGCATAGAACCATTGCCTCCGTTGCCAGAGGCGCAAAATATTCTTACAAAATCTACAAAATTTGAATTACTGCTCATTTTAAATATCATCAATTATATTGCAAATATTGGCAAAGATCTCCTCTACACTCAATTCGCCTAGTACAGAAAAATATTTTCCTTTCTCTTTATAGTATGCAATAAGAGGTTCTGTCTTATTGTGATATGTTCTTATTCGCTTAAGGATGGTCTCAATTGAAGAGTCATCTTTGCGCCCCTCTATTCTGGCTCTTTTTTGGATTCTCTCTACAATAAGATTGTCTGCTACCTCTAGTGAGAGAACCGCTGCTACATCTTTCTCGTCACAATTTTTCAACAGCAAGTCAAATGCCTCTGCTTGGGAAATTGTTCTTGGAAAGCCATCGAAGATAAATCCTTTTATCTCTGGTAGGGCATTGCATATCTCTTTGCGAATCATTTCTAAAACAACTGAGTCGGCAACAAAGTTTCCTCCATCTATAATAGTTTTTGCCATTATACCGGTTTGGGTACCTTTTGATATCTCGTCTCTTAAGAGCTGCCCAGTAGAGATATGTTTAAGGTTATACTTCTTTGTGAGCAAATAAGATTGTGTGCCCTTACCCGCACCCGGAGGACCAAAAATTATAAAATATTTCATTGTTAACCTTTAGATTGATCAAGAATGTATATATCCTTGTATTGTCTTCCAAGCTCGTTATAATCTAGACCATAACCCACAATAAAATCATTTGGGATTTTTATTGCCGCATAGTCTATTGGTAACACCTTTTTGTAAGAATCGGGTTTGAGTAAAAGAGTGCAAATTTTAATTGTAGATGCGCCTCTTTTTTTGAGAATACTGTGTAGTTCAACTACAGTGTTCCCAGTGTCTACTATATCTTCAATAACTATAACTTCTCTACCTAGAACAGAAGTTGCCAGCCCCAAAATCTCTTTTATCTCTCCAGTTGTATCTGTTCCACTGTATGAAGAGAGCTTAATAAAAGATATTTCACACTGAAAATCGATATTTTTTAGTAAATCGGCAGCGAACATAAATGAGCCATTAAGCACCGATAAAAACAGAGGACTCTCTTTATCTCTGTAGTCTTCATTGAGTTTGCGGGCCACCTCAGATATACTATCTTGTATTTTCTCACTTGGGATAAAAATACGAAACTCTTTGTCGTGTAGTTTAATGCGATCCATACTCAAATTATTTGTGCTCGCGAAATTAATCATTATTTTTGTCCTAAACCAATTTTGTATTAAAAACGATGAATCCACTAGTTAGTATTATAATGGGCAGCACTTCTGACCTTACAGTTATGAATGGAGCGGCAGAATTTCTAAATGAGATGGAAATTCCATTTGAAATTAATGCCCTATCGGCACATAGAGTACCAGAGCAAGTTGCCTCTTTCGCAAAAGAAGCTCATAAAAGAGGAGTTAAGGTAATTATTGCAGGTGCAGGCGGGGCAGCTCACTTGCCTGGAGTTATAGCCGCTTTTACCCCACTCCCGGTCATTGGAGTGCCTGTAAAATCTTCAAACTCTATGGATGGGTGGGATTCTATCTTGTCAATTTTACAGATGCCCTCGGGTATTCCCGTTGCAACTGTTGCCTTAGATAATTCAAAAAACGCGGCTATTTTGGCGGTGCAAATATTATCAACCTCAAATGAAAAACTGCTAGAGAAGATAATTGCATTCAAAGAAGAGTTAGCTTCTAAAATAGTGAAAGCAAACAACGAACTTGCTCAAATAAAATTTCCGTTTAAAGTAAATTAACAATTATCAACAATAAAATGAGGCGAAGGAATGAGGAGAAAGATTGTAGGGCTAGTGCCGTTTATATGCGGCACTATGCTACTGTGCAGCTCTTTTGGGAATGCACAAAATGTCCAAATTGGGCAAGAGAATAGAGAGGCACTTACTAATGCCGCTATGGAATTAATTATTGAAGCAGTAATTAATAACAACAATAGAGAAGAAGTTGCAAACGAAGAGTACTATAATGAACTAACCCAATACTTACTTAAAATTTCTGCTAAAGGTCTCTTGGTAAACAACGCTGCGCTAGCAGAGTTAGAATATTATGGGATAATAAACTCTTTTGAGTGGGCCTCTCTTATAAAGTATATTAAGGAGCATGGAAATCCTTTATCATTTACCGAGCTACTTCTTATTCCAGGAGTAGAGAGCCGGAAGATAAAACTCTTACAACCATTTTTAAGGTTTAGCAATAGCTATTATACCAATCAAGGAGCAACTCAGTTTTTCTCAACTCTGTTGTTAAGATCTTCTGCTATTTTAGAGAAAAGAGATGGTTATACCCCAATTTCTAAAGAGGAGTATTTAAAAAAACCAGAAAGCCGATATTTGGGCAACCCCTTTTTGTTATATGGGCAATATAGAATAGATGCTCCTAGTAATATCTCGGCTATAATTACCGCAAAGCAAGACCCAGGCGAGAGAGGGTTAGACTATTTTTCATGGAGTGCAGCTATAAAAAACAAAGGAGTGCTAGAAAATTTGATAATTGGTTCTTATACCGCAAGAAAGGGTCAAGGATTAATTTTGTGGAATGGTTTTTCATTGAGTAGTTCTTGGGACCCTGCTAGTACAATTAAGAGAGACTATGGGTTAACTCCTTATACTTCATCACAAGAAGATAGGGCATTCAAAGGTGTTGCTGCAACAATTTCAAAAGGGCGATTTACTATAGATATGTTAACTTCCTTAAGAAATTACGATGCAAGAACAACCAAAGAGGGTTATACATCGCTTCTAAATACTGGGCTGCATAATACACAACTTACATTACAAAGGAAGGGAGCTTTGCACTCTAAAATGGCTGCAACTGTCATTAATTATAGTAACGAATTATTGAGCTTCGGCACTATAGTTAGTGCCAGTTATAACTCTCTACCCTATGCAGGTAAAGATAGCTCTCTAATTTTGATGGAACAAAAAATAGGGCAATGGCGGTCAAATATTGGAATGAATTGGAAGTATCTAACAAAAAGAGCAGCATCTTATGGGGAGCTTGCTTTTGATATATGTGGGAATGCTGCAGCTACAAGTGGAGTTGCAATTCGCTTAAAATCTGGGAACGAACTCTCATTTATAGGACAATACTATAATCCTTATTTTGTATCTCCTTTCTCATATATTTCTAAAATTCCAGGCAAAAATAGATTCTTAACCGGCTTTTCGGGTAAATTTTTATTGAGAAAAAATATAACATTGTATTCAACAGCTAATTTAGCATCTAACTATTATAAAATTATTATGAAATGCGATATCTCAACTCAAAGAGATTCAAAAAGCGAAATAAGGTTCAATCTATATAAAGAGCGAGGTAATCTTAGAATAGACTATCGTAAAAACCTATCAAATAATTTGCTTTCTCACTCTAGAGTAGATTTATCTATGTGTAGTAAAGAGCAAGGTGTCTCTTTGGGCTATTTGGTGCAGCAGGAGTTGATTGCTAGTTTTTTAAAGGAGAAGTTTAGTGGCTCTTGCAGGTTGTCATGGTTTAGTGTTCCACATTGGGGAAATAGAATTTACAGTTATGAAAGAGATGTTTTAAACCAATTTCGCATAACGTTAATGTATGGCCAAGGGTTTCGTTGGTACTTTAATGTGAAAGTTTCTGTAACTAATAAAATAGATGCTTGGTTAAAATATTCAACTACATACTATACAGATAGAGATACAATAGGAGAGGGACCAGAAACGATATCTGGCCCCTCTAAAAGTGAAGTAAAAGCAGAAGTTAGAGTTAAGTTCTAAACTGCTTATAATTGATGGTTAAAATTAAACTGGTTTAATTTTAATCTTATTCCCAGGCATAATTTTAGATTTCTTACTAAAGCCATTTAGACTCATAATTTGATTCAGACTTACGCCGTTAAATTTTTTTGAAATTCCCCAAAGCGTGTCACCTTTTTTAACGGTGTACATAACATACCCACCAGAGCTACTTGTTGCCACTTGTGAAGTGCCGCCAGAGGAGGCAGTAGGAGGGTTTGAGGTATAAATAGTTAAATTTTGTCCTGGTCTAATAACAGATTTAACTCTGTTCCAAGCTTGAATATCAGAAATTTTAACTCTATACTTTAGTGCAATATGGCTTAGAGTTTCTCCACTTTTAACTTTGTGTGTTATAGACGACGAGTTATTAGTAGAAGCTCTATTAGAAGAGGCTTTTGTCTCGTTATATACTATAGGGTTAAAAAAGATGCTATCTTTATATGTATATACCTCTTTCTCGTTGTCTACAAATACGTTGGTGTAGTTAAAGGGGAGCCTTAATATATTACCTTGAACACTTCCGGGAATAATCTCTTTTATATATTGGGGGTTAAAATCACTAAGCTCCTCTTTAGATATGCCCAGCAATTCCGAGATTTGACCAAAATGTAGCGGCTTTTTTATAATGAAAGTATCTACATGGACAGGCATCTCAATTGCTCTTGGAGTTATTCTATGCTCTTTATAATAATTTAAGGTGTAAAGTGCAGCTACAAAAGATGGCACATAGCCTCTAGTCTCTCTTGGTAAAAATGGATATACAGTCCAAAAATCTCTAGACCCTGCTCTTCTAATTGCTTTGTTTACATTACCAGGGCCGCAGTTATAAGATGCAATAGCCAGAAGCCAATCGCCAAAAATAGTATATGAATCTCTCATATATTTTGCAGCAGCGTGGCCAGATGCTATAGGGTCTAATCTTTCATCTACATATGAGTCTATCTTTAAATTGTATTGTAGAGCGGTTCTATACATAAATTGCCACATCCCTTTTGCGTTGGCTTTAGAAACTGCTTTAGGGTTAAGTGCCGATTCTATTATAGCCATAATTTTTAGCTCCTTAGGCAAATCATGCTCATCTAATATCTCTTCGAATTGAGGCAGGTAGTAGCTAGATAGACCAAGAATTAGATCTATCTTATTTGGTATTTTTTGGGTATAATAGATTATATGATTTTTGACAATATTGTTGTAGGGCAAAGGTATAAACGAATTTATAGCCTTGAGCCGTGCAATAAAAACAGAGTCGGGAGTGTCTGATGTGAGCATTTCTGTATCTAAATCTACAATAGACCCATCGTCTAAAGTAAGGTTATTTTGTACATACCACATACTCAGTAGGCTATCTGTAGATATAGTAGGGTCAATAAAATCTTCACTATCAAAGAAATGCAGCCCTCCTGGGTTTATAGTATCGTTCTCTGTTATGGTGTCTACCATGGGAATTGAGCCAAATTCTAACTCTTGTCTCAAAGAGTCAATAGTATGTTTAAGGTTACTAATTTCTATATTAAGTTCTTTTTTAGACGATTTTTTTTGAAAAATAGTTTTAAATATCTGCCCCTGAGCTATTGAAAAAGAGAAGGTAAAAAGGAAAGAGAGCAGTGTTGCTAAAAAAATTTTTTTCATACTTGACAAATATTATATAGGATTAAAAATTTAAACTAAGACGAAATCCTACAGCAGGATTTGTATTTGCTGTAAAATTTGGATTTAAAGGCATTACCACACCCGGCACGAATGTGGCAGAAAGATCTTCACTTATGTCAAAGTCTTGCAAATGAGCAAAGACATTGGCATCTATAATATTAAGCACATACACAGCGATGCCTGCAAGCACAGAGTAGTCGCGGAATCTTCTGTATGAGTCTTTGTAATATTTCATAGTTTCGGGGTTGTACTTCTGATATAACGGAGAATCGGGGTTACTTGTTTCGTAGTACATCATTTTATATCGTTGAAATTGGGAATTATTAGAAGAAATAAAGTAACCAGTAGTAATAAGACCACCATAGACTATGGGTAATTTCCAGTAATCGCCATTGTAGATTTGTCCTAGACCAGGCAGCATTGCCGAGTAGAGAGAGGCTCTAGCGGGTAGCACCTTGTTAGGATATTTATAATTAGAAACTCCATCTAATATAGAAGCCCAATATGTGAGAGCGGCTCCCATATAAAAGAGGTTACGGTTAGAGCTATATTTACTTTCTCTAGTATCTAGCCACTGTATATTATTTCTATAGCCAGCATACATGAAAGCACCTACAGTACCATAAAGTACTGGAATTTTCCAATACTGCTTATTGTATAATTGTGCACTCCCTGGGAGTAAAATAGAGCCCCCCCACATGCGGGCAATGTTCATGCTGTCTTTTCCTGCTAGGCTATTGAAGTATCTTTTTAGGGAGTATGGCTCTCTTGTGGTACCACTAAAAGTGGTATCTATATCTTTATTTTTCTCGTCTTGTGTAGAACCAGGTGGCCCTATCTGTTTCATTTGCCCAACGAATTGAGCATGACCAACAGTGCTAATAAATAGTACCGCAATAAGAGCTATGAAAAGACGGATTTTCATTAGGGATGAATTACAGATTTGTCTTTTCAATGGCACTAAGAAAGTTATCTACCTCTTCTTGGCCGCTAAAGCGAATTGTAATAGATCCTGAACCTTTTTTGTCGTCCTTTTTAAGACTTATATTGTTATTGAAATATTTGCCAAGAAATTCTAATAGTTTGAAATAAGAGTCATCTAATTCTTGAGATGGTTCTTCTTGGCTTTTAGCTGGTGCAGGCTGAGTCATTTTACGGATTGTCTCTTCTACTGTTCTAACAGAGAGGTCTTTCTCAATAATAAGATTACAGAGCTTGAGCTGTTTCTTTGAACTATCTAGAGCTAGTAATGCCCTAGCATGGCCCATAGTAATTCGTTTTGCTCTAATAGCAATTTGAATCTCGGCAGGTAGTTTTAATAGACGTAAGTAGTTTGTGACAGTAGCTCTCTTCTTGCCAACTCTTATAGCCATCTCTTCTTGTGTAAGATTGCATTCTTCTATAAGCCTTTGGAAGCTAAGGGCTACTTCTATAGAGTCTAGGTTTTCACGTTGGATATTCTCTACAATTGCCATCTCTAGCATGCCTTGGTCGTCTGCTGTTCTAACATAGGCTGGTATGTTTAGCAGGCCTGCAAGAGTGGCAGCTCTAAAACGGCGCTCTCCACTAATTATTTGGTAATGATTGTTTTCTACTAATCTTACAGTAATTGGCTGGATTAACCCCAATGTCTTAATGGAATCTGCTAACTCTTCTAACAACTCATCGTTGAAACTACTTCTTGGCTGGAATGGGTTTGCCTCTATATTCTCTAAAGGTATCTCCATTATAGATGCAGGAGTTGCATCCCCTACAGAGTACCCTCCGTTTAGGTTTAAATTATCTACATCTGATATTAAGGCGCCCAATCCTCTTCCCAAGGCCGATCTTTTTGCGCTACTCATTGTTAGTTATTATCTCTTTTGCAAGGTTTAAGTAATTGTTTGTGCCAGTACTCAATGCATCGTGTAGTATAACGGGTTTACCGTGTGAAGGTGCCTCTGTGAGTCTTACATTTCTTTGGATTACAGTTTTAAAAACCATCTCTCCAAAGTGAGTTCTCACTTCGTCTACAACAAGGTTGGAGTGGCGAGTTCTGCTATCAAACATTGTAAGCAAAAATCCTTCTATCTTTAGTTCTGTATTTAATCTGTTTTGAACTAACTTAACTGTATTTAGGAGTTTTCCCAAGCCTTCTAGTGCAAAATATTCACATTGTACAGGAATAAGTACAGAGTCGGCAGCAGATAAGGAATTTATTGTTATTACTCCCAAAGAGGGAGAGCAGTCTATAATTATATAATCATATTCATCTTTAAGAGGTGTAAGTGCCTTTTTTAAGACAAGTTCACGCTCTGGAATATTTAACATTTCAATCTCGGCACCAACTAAATTAATATGGGAAGGTGCTATTTTTAGACCACTTATCTCTGTTTCTAGTAGTATCTCATTAATAGATTTGCGCCCTATAAGAGTTTCGTATAGCGTGAGCTTAGAAGTAGAATCTGGGTCGAAATTGAGTCCCGAAGTAGAATTTGCCTGAGGGTCGGCATCAACTAACAGAACCTTTTTCTCTAGCACAGCTAGTGAAGCCGATAGATTAATGGCAGTTGTTGTTTTACCCACTCCACCTTTTTGATTTGCTATTGCTATTATTTTTCCCATAATTTATCTATAGAGTATTATCTCAGTCTTTCATGCAAATTTACAAAAATCTTTCAATTATAAAGGATCGGCATCGAAATGTATTCGTATACCTCTGCCCTCTTTTTTCATAAGTGTTTCTACCTCTGCAAAAATTGTGCTCTTAATTGCTTGAGTTTGTTGGTTACGCCTAAGCTTTATCCAAAAATGCAGAATATGCTCTCCCTTGATCCAATCTACAGCAGGAGCAAAGGGGCCATTAAAGTTTTGAATTCCCCAGGCAGGTAGGGAATTTGCAACTATTTGTGAAAAATAGGTAAGTTTTTGCCTATCTCTGTGTTTTAGAATAATTTTAATTAATCTGGTAAAAGGAGGGTATTCAAAATTTTTTCTCTCTTCTATTTCGGCAACAAGGTTTTCTTTCCCCTCAAGAAAGTTATTGTAAACCCTATGTTTGGGCTGTGAGGTTTGGATCATAATATGCCCTTGGGTCTCTCTTCTACCCCCGCGCCCTGCAAGTTGAACCAGCATTTGCATTGCTTTTTCTGTAGCTCGGAAATCTTCGGTGGCAAACATGCTATCTGCTTGTATCAAAATAATTAGAGTTAGTCGAGCAAAATCAAACCCTTTGCTAACCATTTGAGTGCCTACAAGAATATCTGTTTTACCTGTAGCAAAGTTGGTTAGTATTTTATTCTCTTCTAATTTACTAGAGGTAGTCTCGGCATCTAACCTATCTACTATTGCTTTAGGAAAGAACCTTGCTATTTGCTCTTCTATCATCTCTGTACCACACCCTCTCTCTTTTAGCCCTGGTTTACCACATTTTGTGCAAATTGTGCTAAATCTTCTACTGTACTCACAATAGTGGCATTTTAGAGTCTCTCGCTGTTTGTGATAATTAAGCGATACATTACAATGAGTACAACCAGGAATGTCTCCACAATAAATACATTGAACCATTGGTGAGTAAGATCTTCTATTTCTAAAAATAAGAACTTGCTCACTCTTGGCTATGGTATCTCTAATTGCATCTAGAACCTTTATAGAGAAGAGCCCTTCCATTGCGCCTCGCTTTTGTTCTCTAATTGTGTCAATAATTTCTACCGAACTCTCTTTGGCAGAAAAATATTTAGTATTAAGTTCTACAAGAGAGTATCTATTTGTATAGCAATTATATATACTTTCTAGGGAGGGGGTTGCCGAGCCCAGGACAACACCAGCGTTCCATAATCTAGCCAACATTAAGGCACTATCGCGCCCATTATATCTTGGTGCAGGGTCGTTCTGCTTATATGAGGAATCATGCTCTTCGTCAATAATGATTAGCCCTAAATTACTAAAGGGTAAAAAGAGCGAAGACCTAAGCCCTAGCACAACAAATGGCCCCTCTTCTTCTCTAATTTTTTGTTTAATTTGATTTCGAGCTGCTGTAGTTTGGCGAGAGTGAAATACCAGTAGTTTTTCGTTGAAATCCTGTTGCAATCTAGAGGTAAGTTGCCGGCTTAATGCTACCTCGGGAACCATAATGAGTGAGTTTTTACCCCTCGAAATCATTTCTAAGGCAAGCTTAATATAAATTTCTGTCTTACCCGAACCAGTAACTCCTTTAAGCAGCGTGGGAGTATTGTTTGAGATGTTTTTTGTGATTTGATCAAAAGCAACACTCTGCTCTTGAGATAGCTCTTCGAAATTAGAACTAGATAAAGAGTCTTGAGAAGAGCTTTTTTGCTTTGCTTTTTTTTTCTTTGGTGCCCTTGTGGCTTTTGGGTTAGAGAAGTAATTACCTATAGCTGCTTTGAGCACTTCACCTTGAGTACACATATAGTATTGTGCCATCCAATTACGAAATTGCAACTCTTGTGAAGTTGCTGCAAGCTCCTCTTCTATTGAAATAATCTCTTTGAGTTCTCCTTTATAAGGGGCCTCTCCATATACAATTTCTTGGATGACACCTGTGTAAATTTTGCCACTAAACTCAACAGATACATATGAGCCAATTGTTACAGAGTCTTTTAAAGAATCTGGAATTCGGTAACTCACCTCCATTGTTAAGCGCAAAGGTAAGATCACATATGCATAATAGCTTTTCATGTTATAAATTGGTTAGACATTTTGCAACCTCTTCTAACTGCCAGCTAGGAGTAGAAGTAGCGCCGCAAACACCAACGGTTTCGCCCTTATTGAACCAAGAGCTCTTTATGTCGCTACAGTTTTCTATTTTATATGAACGGGCATTGACAGATTTACAGGTCTCAAATAAAACTTTACCATTGGAGCTCTCTTTACCGCTTACAAAAATTATAACTGAATGATTTGCTGCAAATTGCTTTAGGTTGGGATGCCTAGAAGAGACTTGTCTACAAATTGTATTATAGCTTTTTATTTTATCTAGAGCGCCTCCTTGCTCAAGTGTAAGTTTTTTTATTTGGTCAATTATATTTTCATACTCTGCTACATCTTTTGTGGTTTGAGAAAAGATCATTACAGGCTTTGAGAAGTCTATTGGTTGTAAATCTTCGCTATTTTCAATTACAACGGCATCGCCATTGACTTGACCTAATAAGCCATTAACCTCGGCATGGTTTTTTTTGCCAAAAATTAGCAAAGCACCACCATCTGCTTTAACTACATCA
This sequence comes from uncultured Muribaculaceae bacterium, assembly GCA_964532375.1. Taxonomy (GTDB): domain Bacteria; phylum Bacteroidota; class Bacteroidia; order Bacteroidales; family UBA932; genus Bact-08. The sequence goes on along the minus strand of CAZHHY010000017.1, from coordinate 2,395 downwards.
TAACCTGTTCTTATGCTCTCTTGGAGCTTTAATACCACCGGGCAAGTGCAATCTATAATTTGCACGTTGTTTTCCCGTGCTGTTTTATAGGTAGAGGGTGGCTCTCCATGTGCCCTTATTAAGATTGTAGAGTTTTTTAAATTTTTTAAATTTTGGTAATCAATAACGCCCATTCCCACAGCCTTTAGCCTGCTTACCTCATCTGAGTTATGAACTATAGAGCCTAATGAACTAAGTGAGTTATTATTTTTAAGGTAGCTCTCGGCTTGGTTTATAGCCCTAATAACTCCGTAACAAAACCCAGATAGAGTATCTATTTGGACTTCAAGCCCCATTTTTCCCATATAATTTTTTCTATCCATTGCATCTGATCTTCTTGTGTCATTTCGCTGTTGTCTAGCAAAATAGCGTCGTGTGCTCTTTTTAATGGAGCAATTTCTCTATTTTCGTCTAGATAATCTCTCTCTTGCACATTCTTTAAAATTTGGTTGTAATTTGCACTTGCCCCACTAGCAATAATTTCGTTGTACCTTCTTTGAGCTCTTATTTGGGGGTTGGCAGTCATAAATATTTTGAGATCGGCATGGGGGAAAACTACTGTTCCAATGTCTCGGCCATCCATAACTACTCCTCTTTTTTTACCATACTCTTTTAGCATAGAATCTACAAAGTTCCTTACCATGGGTACAGAAGCTACTGCACTCACTTTTTCTGCAATCTCTAATGAACGAATCTCTTTCTCTATCTTCTCTCCATTGAGATATAACTCACCATAGCCATTAGCCCCGGTTGGTAAAAACTCGAAAACTGCTTTTGCTAACAAACTTTGCATTTTATCTAAGTTTTCATCTGTAATTAGATCTTTTAACCCCTCTTTTTGAGCTAGTAGGGTAACGCCTCTATAGAGTGCGCCAGTATCTATATAAACAAGAGAGTAGCGTACCGAAATTGCTCTTGCAAAAGTGCTTTTCCCGGTAGAAGAGTGACCATCAATTGCTATAATAATATCTCTATTTTTCATACTTATGCAAAAAACAAACATACACAAAAAAGGATTATCTTTGTAAAAATAATTTGAATGAGAGTTGCTATTTTTGATCTTGGAACCAATGTTTTTAGTTTGCTTTTAGCCCAGGTTTCTAAGAATAAATGTAATATAAAGAAGGTAATAAAAGTTGGTTCACATATTGGTAAAGGAGGCTTTAAAAGAGGGTCTCTCACACCAGAAGCAATAGATTCCTCGGTAGAGGCGCTATCGCAATTGATGAGGCAAGTAGAAAAAAACGGAGGTGTAGATTTAATTAAAGCTTTTGCTACCTCGGCAGTAAGAGACGCATCTAACGGCCAACTTCTAGTAAATATTGTGAAAGAAAAATTTGGTATAGATATAGAGATTATCTCTGGAGAGAGAGAGGCCGAGTTAGTTTATAAAGGTATTAGAGAATCAATTTTACTTTATAAAGAAAACGTACTCATGTTAGATATTGGCGGAGGCAGCAACGAACTCATAATCGCAAACAAAGATACAATCCACTGGAAACAAAGTTTCCCATTGGGTGTTGTAAGAATGAAAGAGATTATAGACCCTTCAGACACTATCACTGATAGCCAAATAGAGAGCTATATCTCATATTTAGAAGATGCTTTAGCTCCTTGTTTTGATGAGTGCCTCAAATATAATCCTACTTTACTAATTGGCTCATCTGGCTCTTTTGACACCCTTCGCGAGCTTGTTTTTCCTTTAGACAATAGCTCTTTACCTGTTATGGAGCTACCTTTAGAAAAATTTGATAAGTTGCACCAAAAATTACTAACCTCTACCAGGCAAGAGCGATTCGATATGGCAGGCATGTCTCCTATGAGAGCAGATTACATGGTTTTAGGAACTATTTTTATAGATTTTATTATAAGGAAAATAGGAATTAAAGAGCTGTACCAATCTTCATTCTCACTCAAAGAAGGCTATATGGCAGAGCTTGCAGCAACTCTAGAACAGTAGAAATTAATTATAAGATTTAAGACAATAAATATGAAACTTCTAATTATAGACGACGAAAAGTCAATCAGAAACACCCTAAAAGAGATTCTTGAATTTGAAGGACACGATGTAGACGTAGCGGCAGATGGGGTAGAAGGTTTTGAAAAGGCAACCTCAGATAACTACGATGTAATTTTCTCAGATATAAAAATGCCAAATATGGATGGCATGGAACTTTTAGATAAACTAGGAGAATCTAATATAGACTCATCTGTTATTATGATCTCTGGCCATGGTTCAATTGACTCTGCTGTAGAGTGTATCAAAAAGGGGGCGTTTGATTTTATCCAAAAACCACTAGATCTTAACAGAATTCTTATTACTCTCAGAAACGCAACAGACCGTACGAATCTCGTA
>CAZHHY010000016.1:0-17770 GCA_964532375.1 uncultured Muribaculaceae bacterium | reverse complement strand
GCTACAGAAAGAGGTGGCCGAACGGTTGGCTTCGCCTCCAGGTAAAAAAGATTATGGAATTTTATCGGTTCTATTGCAGGCTTGGTACAATATTGAGTATCTGTTTACAGTTGAGGCAAGCTCATTTATTCCACCTCCAAAAGTACAATCGGCAGTAATAAGAGTTACAAGAAATAGCCGAACAGAGCTAGGTTGCGACGAGACAATGTTTAAAAAGATAATAAAAGCTACTTTTAACCAACGCCGTAAAACTATTAGGAACTCTATAAAACCCATGATATCTACTCTATACAATAATACTATAAAGCCAGGCAGCTTAATAATTCCAGAAAGCCCATTGTTGGCAAAAAGACCAGAACAACTTTCAGTTGAAGAATTCGTTCAACTAACATTGCTGGTAGAGAACCTAGTTATTTAGAGTTAATTGCTTCTACGGGGTTTAGGTTGGCGGCGCTGTAGGCGGGAATGTAGCCGGCTACTATGCCAATGATAGAAGAGATTGCTAAACCACGAATAATGTTGTAGAAGCTCATTTTCATTGGAAATGTATCGTTGCCACTCATTGCCAAAACCACTAGATAGACCAGAAAGATTCCAATAGCACCGCCGGCAAGAGCAAGTGTAGCTGCCTCGGCAAGGAATTGGGTAAGTATAGCATACTTTTTAGCCCCTAAAGCTTTTTGAATCCCTATTAGGTTTGTTCTCTCCTTCACAGAAACGAACATAATGTTTGCAATTCCAAACCCACCAATAAGTATAGAGAAACCACCAATAACCCAGCCTGCTAAAGCAATTCCAGAGAAAATAGCTTTTGTAGAATCTAGCAAAAATGTCATCTCATTAACTGCGAAGTTATCTTTCTGCTTAGGCTTTAATCTTCTTACAGCGCGCATCAAAAGTTTAATTTCTTGAATAAATTCATCTCGAGTAACTTCTGCTTTAGGAATAAGACAAATCATAGATCCAGGGCCTTTTGTATTAAAAAGAGAACCAGCAAAACTGTAGGGAACCAAAACAGCATTATCGTTATCCATTATGTTAACAATGCTCTCGCCAGCTTTTTTCATAACCCCAATAACCTTGGCATTACTGTTGCCAATCTTAATTATTTTATTGAGAGGGTCTTCTCCCATTAAGACTTTCTGAGCAACTTCGAAACCAAGAATTACAACTGGAATAGAAGATTGAGTTTCGTGCAAAGAGAAGTAGCGACCAAATTCAATTTCTAAGTTAGCCAGTTTATCCCATTCAAAGGTAGGAGCAATAACGCTTGCACCAGAGAATGAATTGCGTTTATATTTAATTGTCATACTCGAAGAGGTAAAAAAAGCGATAGCCTCTACAGTTTTAGAATTGTTTCGAAGGAACATATACTCTTCGTACTTAGGCGTTGGGCGAGTACGAAATTCCCACCATTTGAACTCTTGCCCATCTTCTGGAGCAAAAGGAAATTGTTGAACATAAACAGTATTACTTCCAAAGGTTTGAAGACCAGTAGCTACATTAGATTTCAACGCATCTATTGCAGTAAAAACAGTAACTATAGAGAAAATCCCAATTGTAACTCCAAACAGAGAAAGAAAAGTACGGAATTTATCGCCCTTTAAAGAGCCAAAAGCGAAGGCAATGCTGCCAACTGCTAATCTTAAAATTGTCTTAAACTTACTGTAATAGGTTGCCATTATTCCTCCTTAAAGACCAAGTCTCTTTTTTAAATTTCTTAATTTATCAAATGCATCTAGCGGCGATATAGCGTTTATGTCTAATTCCCGTAGCTCGTCTCTTATTGCAATAAGCAGAGGGTCTTCTAGCTGGTAAAACGAGAGCTGGACAGCATCTTCATTTAAAGAAGAGAGGCGCTTGCCTTTACCAGCGGGACCAAAAAATTCAGTTGGCCCAGCAGCCTTAGAAGATCTAGTTGAACTTGATGTCCCATCAGAGCCTATTGGTACAGAAGAACCGGCTTTCTCCAACTGTTTCAAAACTCTCTCGGCACCCGAAACCACCTCTCTGGGCATTCCTGCCATACGAGCAACGTGAATACCAAAGCTATGAGCAACACCCCCTGGAGACAATTTGCGCAGAAAGATAATGTTTTTATTGACCTCTTTTACAGAAATGTGCCAATTTTTTACTCGCGAGAACTTCTGCTCCAAGTCGTTGAGCTCATGGTAGTGTGTCGCAAATAGAGTCTTGGCGTGGTGTTCCTTATGTTCGTGCAGGAATTCTACGATAGACCAAGCAATTGACATTCCATCGTAGGTGCTGGTTCCCCTGCCAATTTCGTCTAAAAGAACTAAAGAACGAGAAGAGAGATTGTGCAAAATTGTAGAGGTTTCTAACATCTCTACCATAAAAGTAGACTCGCCCTTAGAGATATTGTCTGATGCACCCACCCGGGTAAAAATCTTATCTACGATTCCCATTGTAACCTTAGAGGCCGGCACAAAAGAGCCAGTTTGAGCCAAAAGGGCAATGAGTGCAGTTTGCCTTAGCAACGCACTTTTACCAGACATATTTGGCCCTGTAAGAATTATAATTTGATTGGTATCGTTGTCTAAGTATAAATCGTTTGCAATATACTCCTCACCCGCAGGCATGAGCGATTCAATTACCGCATGGCGCCCATCTTTAATATCAAGTGCAAAGCCCAGGTTTAACTCTGGCTTGCAGTAATTTTTCTCTACAGCCAAAACAGCATAGCCAGTAAGACAATCTAACCTAGAAATTAGAGTGGCATTATTTTGAATAACGGCAATACTCTTTTGAATTTCTGCCACTATTAACGAAAACAGCATCTGCTCTAAAACCAAAATTTTCTCTTGAGCACCCAAGATTTTCTCTTCGTACTCTTTGAGCTCTTCGGTAATATACCTCTCTGCACTTACCAATGTTTGCTTGCGAATCCAATGCTCTGGAACCTTGTCTTTATGAGTGTTTCTAACCTCTAAATAGTAGCCAAACACATTGTTGTAACTTATTTTTAAAGAAGAGATTCCAGTAGAATCACTCTCTCGGCGCTGAATTTGAGCCAAAATATCTTTCCCATGACGGGCAATATTTCGCAAATTATCTAGCTCTTGATTTACCCCAGGCGCTATAACATCGCCCTTTCCAATCATGCCAGCAGTATCGGGCAAAATCTCGCGATCTAACCTCTCTAGCAAAGTAGTGCAGCAATCCATGTTGACAATCAAAGCCTCAATTTCAGAAGAGCCAAACTGTTGGCATAGCTCTTTGATGGGCGAAATTTGCTCTAACCCCCTTTTGAGCATGGTAACCTCGCGCGGCGTTATTCTTCCCGCAGCAGCCTTAGACACCACTCTCTCTAAATCTCCCACCTCGGCAAGAAAAACCCGAAGCTGGTCTCTATAAACTCTATTATTTTTAATGCTCTCTACAATATTCAAACGAATATTAAGTTCGTCTATATTTTTTACTGGCATAGCTAGCCAATTGCGCAACATTCTAGATCCCATTGGGGTAGAACAGTGGTCTACTACATTTACCAAAGAAATTGCACCATCTTGTGCACCCGAGAAAATCTCTAAATTGCGAAAGGTAAATTTATCTATCCATACATAATCGCCCTCGTCTATTCTAGAAATTGAGCAAAGATGGCCCAATCCATCGTGGCGGGTAAGCTCTAAGTAGAATAGAATTGCACCCGCAGCAGTAACCGCAAGAGGCATGTTTTCTACGCCGAAGCCCTTTAAAGAGTGGATGCCAAAGTGGCCTGTTATTTTTTCTTTCGCAGCACTTGGCGCAAAGGCCCATTCATCCATTGGAGAGATATAATATTCACTTCCAAAGCGCTCTTCAAAGTTGCGGCGAACGCTCTTCTCCATTAAAATCTCTTTGGGATTCATGCTAGAGAGAAGTAAATCTACATACTCCAACGAACCCTCGGCAACCTTAAACTCACCAGTAGAGATATCTAAAAAAGCAATACCAGCCTTGTCTTTATGAAAATAGAGAGAGCCTAGGTAGTTGTTTTCTTTGTGAGAAAGGAGTTGGTCGTTATAGGCAACACCTGGAGTAACCAGTTCTGTGATGCCGCGTTTTACTATTGTTTTAGTTAATTTAGGGTCTTCTAGTTGGTCGCAAACGGCAACTTTATAGCCAGCCCGTACCAATTTGGGCAAATAAGTATCTATTGAGTGGTGTGGAAACCCAGCAAGTTCTACATGTGAAGCGGTTCCGTTTGCCCTTTTTGTGAGCACAATGCCAAGCACTTTAGAAGCCGTAATGGCGTCTTCTCCAAATGTTTCGTAAAAATCTCCCACTCTAAAAAGCAGAATTGCAGTAGGGTGCTTCGCCTTAATGGAGAAGAATTGCCGCATTAACGGAGTGTCTGCTATTTTTTTATCTATGTTCATTCATACAAAAATAGATATATTTTATTTCAAAACCCTATCTTTGTAAATGGACCTCTTAAATTTTGACTATCATGAAAACCAGTTTTAACTTTAGCCTTTTTACCATTTTTATGGCAACTATTATCTTGGATTCTTCTTGCACTCCAAAAAACCAGGAGCAGCAAGCGAATGAGAAAATTATGAAAATAATGGAGCAGACCGGTGCAGTTGGCCTCTCGGTTACAGTTGTGAAAGATTGCGCGATTGTTTTTTCTAACAGCTATGGCTTGAAAGATATAGAGAGCAATACAGCTCTAACACAAGACCAGCTATTTAGAATAGCATCTATCTCTAAATCTTTTACCACAACAGCACTTATGACCCTTGTAGACCAAGGCAAGATTTCGCTAGATACAGATGTAAGCGACCTGCTAGGCTTTAAAGTAAGAAATCCAAAATTCCCCGATGTTGTTATAGACCTTAAAAAACTACTTTCACATACCGCTAGCCTAAACGATTCTCAAGGTTACTTTAACCTAGATATATTTAACCCAGCTACCAACCCAAATTACTACAAGTGTTATAACGATTACGAGCCAGGCACACAATATGAGTATTGCAACCTAGCATTTAACACCATTGGCGCAATTGTAGAGAAATATTCAGGAGTAAGGTTCGATAACTATGTTGCCCAAACCATTCTTAAGCCATTAGGTTTAGAGGCAAGTTTTAACCCAGATTCGCTAGATGCAACTAAGTTTGTAACTCTTTATGATTACAAACAGGCCGATTCTGCAGCAGGTACCGCTGCCACTTTTGTAGCCAACCCACAAGCGTATGCTAGCCGTGCAGCCATTCTAGACTCTGGCTACGTTATGGGCTACACAACTCCAATTTTCTCTCCAACTGGAGGTATGAAAATTAGTGCAAACAGCCTTGCAAAATATATGATGATGCACATGTTCGACGGAACCGAGCCTCATGGTGCAATAAAAATAATTTCTGCCGAGAGCGCAAAACTAATGCAAACTCCAGTAATTAAAACTGAAGAAGGCGAGCACTACTGCTTTGCTCTTAGAACTACAGAAAACCTAATTCCTGGAGAACTTATGACAGGCCACACAGGCAGTGCATATGGCCTTTATAGTGCAATGTTCTTTGAACCCACAAAAGGATTCGGCTTTGTAATGATGACCAATGGTTGTAAACCAGAATATAAAGATGGTTTTACAGCTATTCAACTAGAGGTTATAAGAGCTCTTTACGATGTTTTTGTAAAAGGTAAATAGCTTATAACAATAGAAAATAGTAGAGAATGAAAAGAATATTGAGTAATAGTATAAATTAATTAAATATAAAAGTAGAGTATAATAAAAGAGTGAAAAAAGTTCTAATAATAACATATTACTGGCCGCCGTTAGGAGGTTCGGGAGTGCAGAGGTGGCTCAAGTTTGTCAAATATCTTAGGGATTTTGGCTGGGAGCCTGTTGTATATACCCCGTTAGATGCCGAGCGAATGGCTACAGACTATTCGCTAGAGAGCGAGATTCCGCAAGGTGTAGAGGTGTTGCGCACAAAAATTATTGAACCATATTCGCTTTACAAATTATTCACCGGCAAAAAGGATGGCCAAATAAAGCCTGGCTTTATTGGCAGCGGCGGCAAAAGCCTTAAAGAGCGACTATCGCTCTTTATTCGAAGCAACTTCTTTATCCCAGATCCTAAAATGCTTTGGATAAACCCCTCGGCACGTTACCTTAAGAAATATCTGGCGCAGCACCCGGTAGAGGTAATTGTGAGTACAGGCCCGCCGCACTCAATGCACCTTATTGCACGCAAAGTTTCTAGAGCAACTGCTATTCCTTGGGTGGCAGATTTTCGAGACCCTTGGACCAAGATGTTCACATTCAAATATATGAACTACTCCCGCATTGTAGAATCTATCCACAAAAAGCTAGAGAAAAAAGTGTTGCAAGATGCCACAGCAATTGTAACCGTAACCAATACCATTGCTGCAGAATTTGAGCAAATACTAAAAGGTAATTCAGCAGGCAAAGCTAAGCGGGTGCATGTGATTACGAATGGGTTTGACCCGGCCGATTTTTCGAGCGATAAAGTTGAGCCGGAAGAGGGCTTTACAATAACTTACACAGGTTTGTTTGTGAAAACTCAAAACCCAAAAACCCTATGGAAAACATTGGGAGAGAGATGCCAACGTGACTCGCAATTTGCAAATGACCTAAAAATTCGGTTAATTGGACATACAGACTCATCTATTCTTGCAACTATTCACGAAAATGGGCTAGAGAACAATTTGCTCTCTATGGAATATATGCCTCATAGAGAAGTGGTAGAGTGGCAAAGAAAGGCCCGCGTGCTTCTGCTTGCTGGCGGCACCGAGCCCGAAGCCAAAGGAATTTTAACAGGAAAGTTTTTTGAATATATGGCGGCAGTTAGGCCAATTTTAGGCTTTGGCCCAAAGGGTGGCGATATGGATATAGCTCTTGAAGAGAGTGGCTGTGGAACCATGTTCAACTACCAAGATAGCGAAGGTGTGAACGCTTTTTTAGACGAGCAGTATGGCCTGTTCCAAGCTGGCCAAACACCAAATATTAAAGGAGAAATAGAATTATATTCAAGGGTAGAACTCACTCGCAAAATGGCTAACATGTTCAACTCAGTAATTGCGAAACAGTAATTGCGAAAAAAAATAAGAGCAAGAGAATAAAAGTGCAAAATATTAAAAAAGCAATCAGTAAAACTAGAGATTATGCAAACACAAAAAATAATAGATAAGATAAAGAGATATTGGCCATATCAAATTATAGTGCTGCTTTTTATTGTCTCTGCCTATCTCTTTACACCACAGGTGTTTCAAGATAAGGTGGTGAATCAGTCTGATATCTCTTCTTGGAGGGGAATGGCAAACGAGATTATAACCTATAACGAGGCCAACCCAAAAGAAGATCCTGCACTTTGGACAAACTCTATGTTCTCTGGAATGCCGGCCACTACAATCTCTGTAATTTATGAAGGAGACTATACAGACTACATTTACAAAGCAATTCACCGCCTAGCAGGCAAGCGCCCGCCAAGCTACTTGCTCATTAGTTTATTAGGATCTTTCTTGCTCTTTATGGCATTTGGCGTGAATATATGGCTAAGTGCTTTAGGCGCTTTTGCAATAACACTTTGCTCATATAACTTGCAAATTATTCAAGTGGGCCATAACTCAAAAATGGTAGCAATTGCATTTATGCCATGGGTGTTGGCAGCTCTTGTTTATGCATACCGCCGTAAACCTTATTTAGGTGCACTGCTATTTGCATTTGCCATGAGTTTCCAAATTAAGGCAAACCACCCGCAAATCACATACTATTTGGCAATTATAGTTATAGGATTTGCTTTGGCGCAGCTTTACCAATCTATTAAAGAGAAATATTTTGCAAAATTTTTAAAAATCTCGGCACTCTTACTTGTTGGGGGGCTTATTGGTATAGCGGTAAACATCAATCATTTGTGGCCTACCTATGAGTACTCAAAATATACAATGAGGGGGGGCTCGCAACTGGCTAAAGAACAGGGCAAGAACCAAGAGGGGTTAGATATTGCCTATGCAACTAGTTGGTCATATAGCCTGGGAGAGATGCCTAACTTAATGATTCCCAACTTTAATGGAGGCTCTTCTGGTGGCGAGCTCTCTAGAAATTCTGAAACCTACAAGGCGCTGCAAAAGGCAGGGTACAATGGTGCAGATCAAATTATTAAGCAGATGCCTCTCTACTGGGGGCCTCAGCCTTTTACTGCTGGGCCAATGTATATGGGAGCAATTTCTGTTTTTCTATTTATTTTGGGATTGATTCTAATTAGAGGACCAGAGAAATGGTGGATAGCCGCAGTTTCGTTGTTGGCGGTGCTGCTCTCGTGGGGGTCTAACTTCCAATTCCTTACCGAGTTCTTCTTTAATTATATGCCGTTATATAACAAGTTTAGAACGGTATCTATGATATTGGTAATCTTGCAAATAACAATTCCGCTGCTTGCAATTCTTACCCTTAACAAACTGCTCTTCAATAAAGAGAGCAGCGCCAGAGAAAGTAGCATTAAAGAGAAAGGCGTAAAAGAGAGCAGTATTAAAGAGATTGGTTTAGAGAAAAATAGGGTGAAAAACGCTCTGCTTATATCAATTGGAATAACTGCCGGTATCTCATTGTTGTTTGCGCTTGTGCCTGCAATAGCTGGTTCGTTTGTATCTAATGCCGATGGGCAGTTGCCAGAGGTGCTGCGGGGGGCTTTGGTAAGCGACAGAATGTCTCTTTTAAGGAAAGACGCAATAATCTCGGCACTATTTATTATAGCTGCTGGGTCTGTAATATGGCTTGTCTATTTGGGTAAACTCAAAAGGAACTTAGCTATTGGAATAATTTCTTTTCTAGTAATTACCAATCTTTGGACCACTGGGCACCGCTATTTGAACGATAGTCATTTTATTAAAAATCGAGAGTTTGAAAATCAGTATGCTTTGAGGCCGGTAGATAAAGCAATTCTAGAAGACCAAGACCCTAATTACCGAGTTTTAGATTTGAGTGTTAATACTTTTAACGATGCTCATGTAAGCTACCATCATAAGACTATTGGTGGCTATAGCCCAGCTAAATTGCAAACCTATCAAGATATGATAGATATGCATATTACAAAAGAGATGGCTCAATTTGGGCAAGATATTGCGCAGTGCCGAACTGTAGAAGAGGTAGAAGAGGCTATGGGAGATTACCCAGTTTTGAATATGCTTAATACCAAATACTTTATTTTAGGTGCCGATAATATACCGGTAATTAATAAAAGGGCCTTTGGCAATGCATGGTTTGCTAACCAGGTTGTAGAGGCAACAACGCTCAACCAAGAAATTTCTTTGCTTAGCTCTGGCATAGATCTAAGCCATACAGCAGTTGTTCACACTAATTTTATTGCACAAACTGCAGGCGTCTCTAAAGATGTTCTAGCTGCAGATAATTCACAAGAGACACTTGTTGGAGATGAACTTATAGTGCTCACTAGCTATTCGCCAAATAAATTGACCTACCAATATAACTCACTTGAACAACGCCTTGCAGTTTTTAGCGAGATCTATTACCCAGCAGGGTGGAAAGCTTATATAGATGGCCAACCAGTGCCAATAATAAAAGCAAACTACATATTGCGCGCACTTAATGTACCTGCAGGTTCGCACACCATAGAATTTGAATTTAAACCAGAGTCATTTACAAAAGGGGCGCTTTACTCTTCTATTGCATCGGGCATACTTATTGTGCTACTACTATTGTGGGCACTAGCTACATTTTTTGATAAGACAGGCCCAAAATTAATTAAAAAATAAACACCATTGAAAAAGCACCTTAAATATATAACCATTGCTGTTGCGGTACTCTTGTTGGCTTGCTTTGCAAGCACAGGGGTGTTGCAGCCACAGGTATATATTTATGGTAGCTCGGCAAAAGTAATTAATGGCGTTGTAGATAATAGAGGCGAACTTAAGGCACCGCAAATTGGCTCTTTCTCTGCGATTATACCAGATGGTATTGTAGCTAGAACAAACTCGGCACAAGGAAACTACAATAACGGCGCCCCTGGTAGCTCAAACTCGTTTTTAGATTTTGGAGTTAAGCTAGAGAAAATGTTTAACACCAGTTTGCAATTAAGGGAGAGGAATCTTAATAATAATTTCTTGTGCTCGCCGTTCCAAAACGGAAAGAGCACAGTTTGGCTCTATACCTATGCAAAGCAATTTTTTGTATTTGCTCTTAGAGAGATAATCATTTAATATTTTTAGTAACACTTGGGCATTGTTCAGGCAAATTGAATAGAGATTCATTTGCTTGTATTTACTTTTATTGCTGCACATATAGCGTGTATGCAATGTTCTTTGCAACGATCATTTCGTACGTATTGTAAACACACGTCTTACAAAACAAGTATCACAACAAAATTATTAAAAATTATCAAAATGGAAAATATTAGACAAAAACTCAATATTAAACTAATTACTCTACTAGCAATCATTATTATACTTGCATTATTTGCCTTCTTTACAAGTTACTCATCGCTTGGAGCTTTGTTACTTCTAGCAGCAGTGGCTCTGCCTTTCTTTGGCATTAAAAAAGAGGTTTACACCCTAACCGGAAGCCCAGTTAAGCGCCTTACCTTCTATTTTGAAGGTGAAAAAATGTCTAGCGTAGAGCGCTCGATTAAAGCAAGTTTTAGAGACGAGGCCCCAAAAGTAGCTTTTCTCTCTTATGGTAATGGCCGTATAGATGTTACTATATCAAAAGATAGAAAATTTGCTGTGGTTAAACTATCGCGCTATGTTCCTCATAAATATGAGCAAGTAGGCGAAGAGGTTACCTTTACTAACGACGAGGTAACATCTCTATGTAATTATTTGGGAATCAAATAAACAGCAGAACTGAGCTAAATGCTACCACAAACTGTGAATAAGCACAGTTATAATAGCTATTGGTGCAACGAATCTAATTAGGAAATAGATAATGGCAAACATAATTGGCTTAACAGTAATTGTGCCCCCACTAGTTAGTTCATCTAGGACGTGGCTGCGCTTCATTCGCCAGCCAACTAGCAGAACCACTAGCAACCCACCTATTGGCAACAATATGTTAGACGAGGTATAGTCAAAGAAGTCGAAAAATGTTTTGCCAAAAACTGTGATGTGAGAGAGTACCCCTTGCGAGAGCGAACTAAAGCTACCAAAGATTCCAACTACAATAAAGGTAACTATAACTGAAAATAGGCGGCTCCACTTTAGCTCTTCGCAGCAGAAAGCAACAACAACCTCTAGCAAAGAGATAGAAGAGGTAAGAGCTGCAATTAATAGTATAAAAAAGAAAGCAGCTGCTACTATTTGACCAAAAGGAAGTTGAGCAAACACTTGAGGAAGAGTTATAAAGACAAGGCTAGGCCCCTCGCCAGGCGAGATTCCAAAAGCGAAAACAGCAGGAATAACAGCCAGCCCAGCTAAAATGGCAAAACCAGTATCGGCAGCAGCACTCATAAAGGAGATCTTGAAAAGGTTCTCCTTTTTGTTTACATATGAACCATAGGTAATTATACAACCCATACCCAAACTAAGCGAGAAAAAAGCTTGGCCAAGGGCTGCTAAGGCGGCTTTACTAGTAATCTTGGAGAAATCTGGCTTAAACAAAAATTCAACTCCAGTATAAGCACCAGACAAGGTTAAAGAACGTATTGCAAGCAACAGCACTAAGAAAAACAACACTGGCATTAAAATTTTGGAGTAGCGCTCTATGCCATTCTTTACCCCAGCAACTACAATAAGAGCAGTTATTCCCAAGAACAACAGGTGCATAACCACTGGCATAAATTGAGATTGTGAAAAGCCCGAAAACTGAGTAGATAAAGAGTTACTATCTGCTGTTAAGAAGTTTGCCGAGAAAGACTTAAAGATATACTCTATTGTCCACCCACCCACAACGCTGTAAAAAGAGAGAATAAAAATAGAGGCAATTACGCTAATTGCACCAATAGACAACCAGCCCGATTTTGGCACTATCTTCTTTACCGAACCAAAAGCATTTGATTGCCCTCGGCGGCCAATAATAAACTCAGAAAACATTATAGGAAGGCAAATCAAGATCACAAAAGCTAGGTAGAGAATTATAAATGCTGCTCCGCCATTTGTACCAACTAAATAGGGAAAGCGCCATAAGTTTCCCAATCCTACTGCCGAACCCGCGACAGCTACCAGAACTCCAAAACGGCTACCAAAACCGTCTCTCTCTAAATTCGCCATAGTTTAAGTTTTATCTAAGTTTAAGTTAAGTTTTATATAAGATCAAGCTAAGTTCAGACAACTTTAAGTTAATTTTTAGCTAAATCTAAGTTAAGTATTGCCTAAAGTATATTGAAATTTGCTATAAGTTCTATTAAGATTTGCTATAAGTCTAAACAAAGATAAAAAAATGGTGGGTTTTTATGTAAATTTGTGCGTTATGGAAAATAAGATTTGTAAACTTTTTGGAATTAAGTACCCCATTATCCAAGGCGGAATGGTTTGGTGCAGCGGTTGGAAGCTAGCAACAGCAGTTAGTAAAGCCGGTGGCTTAGGCCTTATTGGAGCAGGCAGCCTACACCCAGACAACTTAAGACATCACATACAAAGCTGCCGCCAGGCACTCGGCAATTTACCCTTTGGAGTGAATGTACCCTTGCTCTACCCACAAATAGAAGAGATAATTCAAATTATAATAGACGAGAAAGTGCCAATTGTCTTTACCAGCGCAGGCAGCCCAAAAAAATGGACAAGCCACCTTCAACAGCACGATATTATTGTGGCACACGTAGTGAGTAGCTCTGTTTTTGCTATTAAATGTCAAGAGGCAGGGGTAGATGCAGTGGTTGCCGAGGGGTTTGAGGCTGGAGGCCATAATGGCAAAGAAGAGACAACTACGTTCTGTTTGATTCCGCAGGTTGCCCAGGCTATTACAATACCACTAATAGCGGCCGGAGGGGTAGCATCACGCGCTAGCTACAACGCCGCTTTTGCACTAGGCGCCCAAGGGGTTCAAATAGGAACTCGCTTTGCACTATGCCAAGAGAGTAGCGCACACCCGGCCTTTAAAGATTACTGTAGGGGATTGGGAGAGGGAGACACAAAGCTCTTGCTCAAAAAGATAGGAGCCACCAGAATGGCCTATAACCCATTTTGCAAAATAGTAGAAGAGGCCGAGGCTAGAGGCGCCGGCCCCACTGAATTAAATGAATTATTAGGCAAAGGCCGCTCTAAAAGAGGCATTTTCGAGGGAGATCTCATAGAAGGCGAGTTGGAAATAGGCCAAATTACCTCTATGATCTCTAAGCCCGAAACCGCTGCCCAAATTATTCAAGATCTTGTAGGCGACAACTAAGATTACTAAGCGTTTGCTTAGCGTTTACTTGGTTTTGAAACCGCCTTTATCTTCACGTTTTGCAGCTTTTGCACTACGTTTTTCTTTAAGAGTTTTTTGCGGAGCTTTCTTTACCGACTTCTCTTTTGGTTCTTTTTCTTTAGCCATGATAGATGTTTTATTAATTGTTAGAGATAATAATTGAGTACAAATTGTGACTTCGAAAGTAAGTATAATTCTGTCATCTTATTCAAATATCGCTTAATATATTTTAATACTGTATAAACGAACACGCCCCCTTGAACCATAGATAGATTCAGGGGGGCGCTACGAGTCGTTATTAGGTAAAACTAATACTACTGACTTATACTTATTTTACCAGAGACTCATATCTTTGAGAGACTACATCCCAATTAATTACATTCCAGAATGCATCTACATAATCTGGGCGTTTGTTCTGGTATTTAAGATAATATGCATGCTCCCATACGTCCATTGCAAGAACTGGAGTTCCCTTTTTCTCGGTAACATCCATTAATGGATTGTCTTGATTAGGGGTAGAAGAGATAAACAAATTACCTTGAGCATCTACGCTAAGCCATGCCCAACCGCTGCCAAAACGAGTTTTTCCAGCATCTAAAAACTGTTTTTTAAGTTCGTCCAAAGAACCAAATGTTTTATCTATTGCCTTTAAAAGCTTTTCAGATGGCTTGCCACCGTCTACTTTCATGTTTTGCCAATAAATAACATGGTTATAAAAGCCACCCCCGTTATTTCTAACAGCTGCAGGATACTTGCTAATGTTAGCAAAGATCTCTTCTATGGTCATGTTCTCCATTGCAGTGCCTTTAATGGCAGCTACAAAATTGTTAAAGTAAGCTTGGTGGTGCTTGCTATAGTGGATTTCCATAGTCAATTTGTCTATGTATGGCTCCAGGGCATCGTATGCATATGGTAATTGTGGAAATTCAAACTTATTTATTGTTTTCATTGTCTGTTCTGTTTTTAGAGTGTTACTATCTGTTATTCTATCTTTATTGGCACTATTTGCACTAGCCGTTAAAGGCAAAGCAAATAAAGCAGCCATAATTATAATACGTATCATAATTTGTAATTTTACTATTGCTCTTTAAACAGAAAAGTATATGATATTGTTCAATAGACAAAATTGAACAACCAATAGAGATTGATATAGACTATTAATAGATTGCTAGAATTCTTAGTAGGCTTTCAATTACACTTTCTTAGTAGGCTTTCTTAATACACTTTCTTAGTAGGCTTTCTAAGTAGACTTTCCAAGTAGGCTTTTTTAGTAGGCTTTCTTAATACACTTTCTTAGTAGGCTTTCTTAATATACTTTCTAATTGAGCTATAAGATATTTATCTGGCTAAAAGCATTCGCTCGCCGTAATCTACAGATTCGTGCTCAAGCTCGTTCCATTGAGTGAAATCTATAACTGGAAAGAAGGTGTCGGCATCGTCTATCATTTGAGCCACTATTGTGAGATATAGCCTGTTGGCTATAGGAAGAGTCTGTTTGTAAATCTCGCCACCACCAATTATAAATACCTCTCCCTCTGTGTTGCAGGCTGCTAAAGCATCTTCTATAGACGGGAAAACCTCGGCACCCTCTATTGCCTTTTGCGAACGGCTAATTACTATGTTGCGGCGGTTTGGTAGTGGGCGGCCAAGAGATTCCCAGGTTTTGCGACCCATTATTATGGTGTGGCCGCTGGTTACTTTTTTGAAATATTTGAGATCTTCAGAGATGTGCCACAAAAGTTGATTGTTGCGGCCTATTGCGTTGTTGAGCGATATGGCTACAATTAGTGAAACTAGCGGTTTATCTGTTCTAGTGATGTTTTGGTAGCAATTTTCTATTTTCTCTGACATTATTTCTTTATTCTACGATGTGAGTTTAAGTTGGTTACACAGCTATGTGAGTTTAAGTTGGTTACACAGCTATGTGGGTTTAAGTTGCTTACACAGCAATTGGGGCTTTAATTCCTGGGGCGGGGTTGTAACCTTCTAGCGTAAAATGCTCATATTCAAAATCGAAAATGCTTTTCACAGAAGGGTCTAGTTTCATTGTTGGTAGCGCTTTTGGTTCACGGGCGAGCTGGGTAGCAACCTGGTCGAAATGGTTGGTGTAAATATGGGCATCACCAAATGTGTGTACAAAATGGCCAAGCTCTAAATCGCAAACCTGAGCCACCATCATAGTTAACAAAGCATAGGAGGCAATGTTGAATGGCACACCAAGAAATACATCGGCACTGCGCTGGTACAATTGGCAACTCAATTTGTTGTCGGCCACATAAAACTGAAACAGAGCATGGCACGGCGGCAAAGCCATTTTGTCAATTTCTCCTGGGTTCCAGGCACTAATAATATGCCTTCTTGAATCGGGATTCTTTTTAATGCCCTCAATTAGTTGCGAAAGCTGGTCTATTTGCCTTCTATCTGGAGCACTCCAAGAACGCCACTGGTGCCCATAAACAGGGCCAAGCTCACCATCTTTATCTGCCCATTCGTCCCAAATAGTAACGCCGTGGTCGTTCAAGTATTTAATGTTGGTATCGCCCTTTATAAACCAAAGTAGCTCGTAAATTATAGATTTAAGATGCACCTTCTTGGTGGTTAGCAGCGGAAAGCCCTTGGCAAGATCTACCCTAAGTTGGTATCCAAAAACGCTTTTAGTGCCAGTGCCGGTGCGGTCTCCCTTTAGGGTGCCAGTGTTCATTATGTGCGAGAGCAGCTCTTTATATTCTTTCATTAGATTGTTCGTTTATCTGATTGTCGTTTGATGTGATGTGCAAATATAGTTTATACTACGTTAAACAAAAAACTCTCTGTTTGGCTTTAAAATTTCCTCTGTTTATCTTTGAGCTGGATGGTTGATTATCAGAGCAATATGTTTTGAAGATTTGACTTTTTGAATTTTTGAGAAATATATACTACTAATTTATATGTTAACTCAAAGACAAACAGATGATTATTTTTTCAACAAGTTATTGTAGATTTACAATCTAAATTTAAGGAGATGGAGTTAGGTAATTTATATCAGTTTCACGTTTCGCTGCAAGATTCTATATATAGGAGAGTGCTATGAGTTCTTGTTTCCCATAGGTTCTTACACTTTTTGTGAAATGGACGTTGTCTATATACGGGAACTTCTCTACAAATGTTGCATATTTCAAAAAGGGATTGGTTAAAATTCATATAGACGGCCCCTATCATGTTCAGGTGGTGAGAATAGTTAAACCCAAAAATTACCTGGGCCTTCCAACTACTTTTGGAGATAAGATAAATCAATATTCGGTTACGGCAATTGATGAGTGTGAAGTTTGCTTTATAGATATTACCACCTTCAGAAAAATGTTTGAAACAAACTCGGCCTTTACAAATCAGATAATGATTGAGTTGTGCGAAAGTGAGCTTGAATCTTACCAGAAGTGTGTTAATAGGACTCAGAAGCAGACACACGGTAAACTTGCCGATGTACTTCTGGAATTTGCCAATGTAATTTTCAAAAATGACCAATTTACCCTCAGTATTACTCAGGAAGAGATAGAGAATCTTGTTGATGCCTCACGTGAAAGTGTCTCAAGGGTCTTTGCCGAGTTTGGGAAGGAGGGTATAATTGAGATGAATGGTAAGTCGGTGAAAACTTTGGATAAAAATGCATTCAAAGAAGGCCGGCAGTTAGACATTGAGATAAAGCACTAGAAATATTGATAATAAGTAGAATAAAGATTGGATTAATATAGAATAGTTTTAACTTTATATCGGCAACCCCGTAGATGCAAGGTGGGTAAACATGTTGGAGGGTGAATGAGGCAAGGCTATGAGAGAGTATGGCGCTGCTTTTTTATGCTACCTTTTGTACACATATAAACAAGTTAATGGGTTATTAATAAATCAAAACTATGGGAACAGAAATAATTACACTACTTGAGGTAAACGATATGATAGTTGCAGAGGATATTCAGTTCCTTTTAGAAGAGTCTCAGATATACTCTGTGCTAGTTTCTGATAATCCAGCCTCCTCTGCTTTAAAAGCTTATTCTGGATATAATCCTCCAGAAAATGTTAGTGTTCAGATAAACAAAGAAGACTACCAAGAAGCTGTTGCAATAATTAATAGTAGCCTATACAAAGATTTATTAACCAACCCATAACACAAGATACAGTTCTGCCACCTTTTTTATTGTGAGCGTAGATAACGGTGGCTACACTGTACCCACGTCTGTTATGCACAAGCGAAAAAAGAAAGAACATCTGCCTGAAAAATGGTTATATTTAAAATAGAAATTGAAGAATCTATCGCATTAATCGTGTAGTTTCACTGTAGCATAATCAATAGTTGAACAAGAAGATAACCCTCGGCACACAAATAACTAAAAACAGCAAACCAGAAATCTTAGCTAGTATTAATATCGATTCTGAAGACATTCGCTATTTATTTTTTTGATTTTGCTTTTACCGATACCT
>CAZHHY010000015.1:0-18501 GCA_964532375.1 uncultured Muribaculaceae bacterium | reverse complement strand
TTAAAAAAGAGGCAGGGTAAACCAGCTGCTGCTCTACTACATATTCCTTTATACCAAATTTGTAAATACTAGCTTTTTTTTCTAATTGTGCTATTGTTTTCTCTTTTGCACTAGCATCTCTTGCCAGCTCAAAACTATTTTCTCTACCTAAAGAGACCTCTCTACCATCTTCTGAAGTAGCAATAAGAGTCAATTTTTCTTTATCAACTACAAATTTCAGATCTACACTAATAAGCCTTTCTGGCATATTTACCTCTAACTCCCTCTCAAATTCCTTATTATAATTTCTAAACAATTGAGCCCCCTTAACAATCGATAGGTTTTGATAAGCTCCGTTTTTTTTATTAGTAATTACCTTATTACCACTCGAAACACTAACTCTCAACCCAGTAACCTCTCCATTGGGAGTTACTATGCATAACCCATCGCCATTGGCAAGTGGTAAACCAGAGTTATGAGTAAACTCTAAATTGCCCAATTTGTCCCAAGATATGTTCTCTATTTTCCCTAAATACTCGCCAGATTGTTTCGCAGATGCGCCACTATTCCAAGAACCTCTCTCTCCATTTACAAAAAGAGTGGTATACCCCCTATTAAACGTACTTTGAGGCCTGGGCACAAACCCACCATACAAATTTCCATAAGAAGCTTTTGCAAATTTAAAGGCAGGTTGCACAGTAGGATTTACGGTAGGTTGCACAGTAGAATTATTAGAAGAGTCAATAAAAGAGTCTACAATGGAACGGTAGTAGCGCACAATGTTTTTTACATAGGCAGCATCTTTGAGCCTCCCCTCTATTTTGAATGAACTTATCCCTGCCAATGCAAGATCTGGAATTTGGTTTGCTAAGTTAAGGTCGCTCAATGAAAGCAGCGGTTTGTTTTTAACTATTAGTTTGCCGTTTGCATCTAGCTCTACTGTTGTTTGAGATCTTATCTCCTTAATTTGCTCCAAAGAGAGCTCTCTTGCAAGTATAAGTCTTTTGAACCCTAAGCTCTCTAAAAAGAGAGCTTGCTCTGGAGTTCTAATGTTGGTTTGGGTAGAAGCAAACAGAGGCATAGCAGGCAAATTAGCTTTAAGCAACCCCAGGTCTTGAATAATGAGTGCGTCACAGCCAGCTTCATACACTGCTTTTGCCAAAGAGGCTGCCTGCTCTACCTCGCTGTCATATAAAATTGTGTTTATAACTACATATACTCGCGAGCCAAAGCGATGGGCATATTTTGCAAGCAACTCAATGTCATGCAAAGAGTTACCTGCTGCCTCTCTTGCTCCAAAAGCAGGGCCCGCTATATACAAAGAATCGGCACCGCAATTTATTGCTGCAATGCCGATTTCTCTATTTTTTGCGGGTGCTAAAATTTCTAGATCCCTTAATTGCACTTTAATTGTGTCTTCACTTTATATTCTGCCATAGCCTTAAACGAAGGATCGTTTAAAAGTTGCTTGTAATAACCGCAAGCTTTAGCGTTATCGCCTTTAGCTTCGTATGAAGTAGCTAAATTATACATCATACTGTTTTTGTCCTTTGCATTAGGCTCGCTCAAAAGATAACTATCTAGAGCACTAATTGCCTCGTCATATTTTTTAAGCTGAACACTAGAAAGGCCCAATAATTTAAAGCCATTGGAGCTTTCACTATACTCATTAGATTTTTTTGCATTCTCATAAACCTCTTTCCAGTTTTTTGCCTTAACAGCAGCAGCAGATCTTTTAAGGTAAATAACCGAAATTTGCTTTGGAGCATTAACTGTCTCTCCAAGTTCTGCAGCCTTCGCAAAAGCAGCAAGGGCAGCCTCTTCGTTTTCTAACCTACTCTCTGCAAGCCCAATTCTTAGGTATGCATCTTTATTTAGACCATCTAAAGCAATAACTTTTTTAAAAGCAGAAATGGCCAGTTCAAGTTTACCGTCGTTTAAAAGAGTAGATGCATTTGCCATCAAAAGCTGAGGCATTAAAGCCGTAACTTCTTCTTCTACACCGTCTACTTCATAGTCTTTAGCAACTTGAGCAGCTTTTTTAAGTTGAATCATAGAGTTATCTAAATCTCCTGCTGCAGCAAGTTCTTTTCCATAGCGCAAATAGATTTGAGGCAATATTGCTTTTGCCTCTTTCATTAGCGACTCTCCCTCTTCTCCGCGATCCTCGGCATCTATTGCTTTTAGCATTTTAAGAGCACTGCCGAAAGATTCTGCAGCTGCAACATAATTGCTTTCACTCAAGGCCTTGGCACCTGCGTTGTACAAATCTGTAGCTGTTGCCATATCCTGCCCGTATACATTCCCGAATGAGAGAATAGACAAGAGACATACGGCCAAAAATGTCATGATTTTTTTCATTTGACTAGTTTTTAATTGAACAATAATTAAGTTTTTTGTTTAGCTTAATTGCAAAAATAAAAAAAACTAGGTAACCATCAAAATTAAGTTAAGCTGCGAAATAATAATTACATTTGTACTTTACTAAATATTAATCAAGTACTATTTTTATGAGAAAATTAATTTTTATTGTAGCATATCTGTTTTTAGCTCTTGGAGCAACAGCACAGATGCCGCAAAACTTACCGTTAGACCCTAAAGTTCGCACTGGTAAACTAGAGAACGGTCTAACTTATTTCGTTATGCAAAACGCCGAGCCTAAAGGCCAGGCAGAGTTTTATATCGCTCAGAAAGTTGGAGCTATCTTGGAAGAAGAAAACCAAAGAGGTCTAGCGCACTTTCTAGAGCACATGGCATTTAATGGAACTACAAATTTTCCTGGTAATAAAATAATCTCATACCTTGAGACTATTGGAGTTAAATTTGGAGCTAACCTTAATGCTTATACTGCTGTAGACCAAACAGTTTATAACATCTCTGCAGTTCCTATGAACCGCAAAGGTGCTCTTGACTCTTGCCTTCTTATCCTTCACGACTGGGCTAATGAAATCTTACTTAAGCCAGAAGAGATTGACAAAGAGAGAGGAGTTATTCGTGAAGAACTCCGTACTCGCAACAATGCTCAAATGAGAATGCTAGAGAATATCCTACCAGATATTTTACCAGATAGCAAATATGCACACAGGCTTCCTGCTGGTCTTGTAGAAGTAATCAATACTTTTACTTACCAAGAACTTCGCGACTACTACGAGAAATGGTACCGCCCAGATTTGCAAGGTATAATTGTTGTTGGAGATTTTGATGCTGCAGAGGTAGAGCAAAAAGTCATTAAACTTTTTAATCGCATCCCAAAACAACCAAATGCTGCTGCTAGAACAGAGTTTCAAGTTCCAAACAACGTAGAACCTCTAATTGCTGTAGCTAGTGACCCAGAAGGTACATCTACTAGCGTTATGCTTATGTACAAAAAAGATGTTATGCCTAAAGAGTTCCGTCCTACTGCAACATCTCTTGTTTTTAACTACATGAATAGCTTAATAAGCAGCATGCTCAATGCAAGACTATCAGAGATTGGTCAAAAAGCCAACTCTCCATTTACTGGAGCACGTTCATCTTATGGAGACTTCATAGTTGCAAATACAAAAGCTGCTTTCCAAATTTCTGGAGGCGCTAAAGAGGGCGAACTTGATATTGCTCTTAAAGCACTTGTTACAGAAGCAGAGAAAGTTAGACGATATGGGTTCACCGCATCTGAACTAGAAAGAGCAAAGGCCAATTATAGCAGTGGATTAGAGCAAATCTATAATGAGCGCGAAAAACTAAAAAACGACTTTTATGTAGATCAAATTTTGAACCATTTCCTTACAGGAGAAGCTTACCCGGGCATAGAAGCTGAATATGCAATGATGATGCAGATTGCCCCTATGATAACTATAGATCAAGTGAACTCTCATGCAATGACTCTACCTACAGAAGAAAACGTAGTAATAGCAGTAATGATGCCTAAAAAAGATGGCTTTGAAATTCCAACCAAAGAACAACTTCTTAATGTATACACTGAAGCAAAAGAAGCTCAAATAGATGCTTATGTAGAGACTGTTTCTAATGAGCCTTTAATCTCTAAACTACCAACTGTAGGTAAAATTGTTTCAGAATCAAAAGAGCCAATGAGTGGTGCTACTGTATGGAACCTTTCTAACGGCGCAACCGTAGTAATAAAGAAAACCGATTTTAAAGCAGATCAAATCTTAATGACTGCATCTAGCCGAGGTGGAACTTCGCTATTTAGCAAAGATGATATCTTAAGTTCAAAAGTTATCAATGAAGTTATCTCTGTAGGAGGTCTTGGAAACTTTAGCTCTACAGATTTAAGAAAAGTACTTGCTGGCAAGAATGTATCAACACGCTCTACCGTTTCAACCACAAGTGAATCTATTAGTGGTAGCACTACTCCTAAAGACATCGAAACCTTTATGCAGCTAGTATACCTTAACTTCACTTCTATTAGAAAAGATCAAGAAGCATTTGATGCATACAAAGGAAGAATGGAAGCTCAGCTTAAGAATGCCGAGGTTAATCCTATGACCGCTTTTTCCGATACTCTGCAAAAAATTCTTTTCAACAATAATCCTTATGCAACAAGACTTAATATGGATATGCTAAGCAAAATAGATTACGATAAAACTCTGAATTTGGGTCGTGAACGTTTTGCTAATGCAGCCGATTTTGTATTTACTTTCGTAGGAAATGTAGACGAAACTGTACTTCTACCACTTGTAGAAACATATATAGCCTCTCTTCCGGCCAATAAAGCAAAGAAAGAAGATTGGAAAAACATTGGTCTTGTACCAGTACAAGGAAAAATTCACAAAGAGTTTGAGAAAGAGATGCAAGCTCCAAAATCTACTGTATATAGTATTTACAATGGCAATCTTACATACAATGTAGAGAACAATATTATGGCAAACATGACTAAGCAAGTTTTCGATATTGTGTTTACACGCACTATCCGCGAAGAAGAGCAAGGCACTTATGGAGTAGGTGTAAATATGAGCACAACCTACTACCCAGAAGATTCCTTTACTTTCTTGTTTGGCTTTGATACCGATGTTGCTCTTAAAGAGAGACTATTAAACAGAGCATATAAAGAGATAGACAATGTTGTAGAGAAAGGTGTTGAAGTAGAAGATTTCAACAAGATTATGGAGTATATGACTAAAAACTATACCCAATCTCTTCGTGAGAACAGCTACTGGATGTCAGTCATTAACACCAGGTACCTACTGGGCAAAGACTCTCATACAACATATGAGACTGCTCTTAAATCTATTACTCCGCAAAAACTTCACAACTTCATTAAAGAGCTATTCTCTACAAAAAATCGTGTAGAGGTAATAATGAACGGTATTACACCTGTTACACAAAACTAATTAACTATCATAGCTCTGTTGCTTATATTTTTAACTTATATGCAACAGAGCTTTTTTTATTGATAATATTTAAAGCTAATTGGCCCAACTCTTTTAGCTTATAATTTCCAATCCAAATGAACGACCACACTATTATTGAAATTGGCAATATTCTTGTTTCATCTGCCATTATAACAGAACACTTTAGCTGTGACCTCTCTAAATGCCACGGCTCATGCTGTATTATTGGCGACAGTGGAGCTCCTCTAAGCGGGCAAGAATGCACCCTGCTCACAAAAGAGTACGATACTTTCTCAAAATATCTTAGACCAGAAGCGATCCAATCAATAAAAGAGCAAGGTCTCTTTATAAGAGATATAGACGAAGACCTTGTTACCCCACTCATCAATAAAGACCAAGAGTGTGTCTATACTGTTTTCGATAAAGATCATACTTGTTTTTGTGGCATAGAAACAGCCCACCGAGAGGGCAACTCAACCATGAAAAAGCCAATCTCATGCTGGCTATACCCCATAAGAGTCTCCTATCTTTCTAATGGACTAATAGCTCTTAACTACCACACATGGCATTTATGTACATATGCATATGCAAAGGGTAAAGAAGAGGGTATTCCTGTTTTTCGCTTCCTTAAAGAGCCCCTAATCTTTGCATTTGGCCAAGACTTTTACGACCAATTAGAAGAAGCATCTACTTTTATAGGCAAAAAAGAATCCCAAGATTAAGATTGTCAACTCCTTAGGCTTGGCGGATACCAACGTACATGGCAATATTTACTAATTCGTTTTTATATTCCGATCCATTTAAACCTTCTAATGAGGCAATTGCCATATTAGAATGTTTGGTCAAGATCTCTTGCGCACACATTACTCCAGAGTATTTCTTAACGAAATTGAGCGTTGTGACAACTAAAGGTTCTTCTTGGTTGTGAGAACTTCTAATGAAATGTAACATACTCTCTTTCTCATTTAAGCTACAAGAATTCAAAGCACAAATAAGAGGCAATGTTATTTTTTTTTCTTTAATATCTGTCCCAGCGTTTTTACCAGTTTCCATCTCGGGAGTATAGTCGAAAATGTCATCTCTAATTTGAAAAGCAATGCCTAAGTGATAGGCATACTTTTGCATTGCATCTATAGCATAGCTAGTAGCGCCAGAACAATATGCTGCACCAGCAATAGCTGCTATAAATAGGCTAGATGTTTTACGAGAAATTATACTAAGATAGTCTTCTTCGGTAGTATCTAAACTCATAGCCTTTTGCATTTGAAACAGTTCGCCCTCGGACAAATCTTCTACAGCTTTTGTAAAGAAACCCATAAGAGTAGTGTCGTTCTCTTTAACCAAAAGAGAAAGTGCTTTAGCTAACCAATAGTCGCCTGTAAGAACAGAAGATGCTGGTGAAAATTTAGACTGGACTGTTTCTGCACCTCTTCTCTGAGGCGCATTATCGGCAACATCGTCATGTAAAAGGGTTGCTGTATGTATCATCTCTACTACTGCAGCACACAGATACGTCTTGCTTCCAAGAGACCCGCAAGCTTTTGCTGTAGTAAGACTCAATAAAGGGCGTAACTGTTTGCCTTTCTCTTCAAAAAGATAATTATTAATGGTGTTTAATAACTCTACATTACTATTTAAACTATCCTTAATAAGAACGTTTACCTTTTGAATATCCTCTTTGAGTAACCCTTGTATTATTTTTAAATCCATTCTTTTGAAATATGCCTAATTTAAGCTGGTAAATAGTGCGCTGCATTGAACAGCTCCCTTTTACCATTTTTTACAGCTTCTATTAATTCATCTACGCTACTTACAACAACTAAGCTATCTCTGTAGTTCGAGTTAAGTACCCTACTTTCTACAAATTGATCTAGCAAAGTCAATAATGAGTTGTAGAAGCCATCTTGATTAAAGAGAATAACAGATCCATCATATTGGCCCAATCTCTTTAGAGTGAATGTCTCAAGAAACTCTTCTAGAGTACCTAAACCACCAGGAAAGGCTATTACTGCATCGGTATCTTTTCTTAGGAGCTCCTTCCTTTCGCTCATTGAGCCTACAATCTGTAGCTTTTTAAGCCGAGGGTGATGAATCTCCATCTCTCCCATAAACTCAGGTATTACCCCCTCTATTCTAGAGCCATTATCATTGGAGAGTTTAAAGTCTTCATTAAAGCAGGCAGAGGTCTCATTTTCACTGGAAAGTTGAGAGTTTTCATTAGAAAGCATAGTGTCAATAATTACTCCCATGAGCCCCCTTAAACTCCCACCACATACAACAGTGTAATTTAACAGAGAGGCCGCCTGTGCAAAATCCCTGGCGGCCTTAACGTACTTCTCTTCCAAAGTATTACTAGAAGAACAATAAATACATATTCTCTTTGACATTATTTACTAGTTGTTTAAAACATCCAAGCTACCGATAATTGGAACCCTTCCATTTTTGCATTTTTAAAAGAATCCCCACTAATAGGCGTTGAGCCAGCGTCTTGCAACTTGCCTAGCCCCCAAACATATTTTCCCGAAACTTGAAGTTTCCAAACATCTACACCTGCACCCAAGCCGTAGCCATAGTCGAACCTGTTAATATTGTCCCAACTTTCATTAGCTAATATATCTCCCTTGCCAACTGCATAAGAGATAAAAGGACTAAACATCACAAAAGGCCTAAACAAGAGAAGGTCTAGCCCTATTTGAATATTCACTGGCAATGTTATAAAATCTAAACTTATATTTTGGGATGGATTAAGGTTGTTCTCTGTTTGCCTTCTTATAAAGAGAAGCTCTGGTTGCACTCCAAGGCCCAAAAATGGAATTTTGGCTTGGTAAGTAAGGCCCATATGATAACCTGTTTGTCTGTTCCATGTATCGCTTGCGTTATCCGATACATCTTTAAGAGAGTTAAAATTCAACCCTCCCTTAATGCCAAACCTACCTTGCGACCACATTGGAGCAGTTGCAAGACACATTAGCAGAACAAGGGTGGCGATTTTTTTCATGATATAATTACATTAGTGAATTAATCTTTGATACTATCGCCGATTTAGTTGTAGAGCCTACTATTTTATCTTTCAGCTCACCATCTTTAAAGAACAGTATTGTAGGTATATTACGTATGCCATATTTTACCGGTACCTGTTCGCTAGAGTCTACATCGCATTTTGCTATTACGGCTTTACCTTCATATTCGGCAGCAAGCTCCTCAATAATAGGGCCTATCATTCTACATGGGCCACACCAAGGAGCCCAGAAATCTACCACTGCCGGTATATTTGATTTTAAAATTATCTCGTCAAAATTTGAGTCATTAACTGCTATTGCCATTGTTTTATAAATTAAAATTAAACATAAAATGATTGCTAAATTAATCTGTTTTTTTCGAAAAACCTAACACAAAAATAAAACAGTAACTACACAAGTACATCTGCTTCCCAAACAAAGGCTCTCAAGCCTTGATCTTCTGCCATTTCATTGGCCTTTTTAAGCTCTAATACAAGTGATGCAACTTGCTCTTCTTGCACAACAGCCAGTGTGGCCATGTTTTTTGAAGGCCAGGCATGAGTTCCGTAGTGTGGCTCACCTTTATGTGAACCCCTCCCTTGCACATCTACCCATTTAGTAAAGCCCCTTACTGTACATTTATCTAAAATCTCCATTACTGCAGTAGAGTGGGCTTGATTATATATTATCATTACAGCTTTCATATCTCTTGATTATATTTATTGCTAATTTCTATCGTTAACACTTATTCCTGATTGCTATTTAACATTTAGTTGTTACTCCTTAATTCTTTGAGGTGAGCTTTTCTCTCTTTTTTAATGTCTCTTACATTAAGAGAGCAATAAATAGTTGGAATCACTACCAAGGTAAGCAGAGTAGAAATTGTTAAACCCCCTATAATTGCAATACCCATAGGTTGCCATATCTCAGAACCATCTCCAATACCTATTGCCATTGGTGTCATACCTAATATAGTAGTAAGGGTAGTCATAAGAACCGGTCTCAAACGAGATTTACCACCACTAACAACTGAACGCATAACACTCATACCACGCTCTTTGTTTAGATTAATATAATCTATTAGCACAATACCATTCTTAACAACAATACCTACCAACATAACAGCCCCAATCAAAGCAATAAGACTTAAAGAGGTTCCTGTTACCCAAAGCGCCACAAACACTCCTGTAAAGGCAAATGGTAGAGACATCATAATAATAAACGGATCTCTGAAAGATTCAAACTGAGCAGCCATTACAATGTATGTTAACATTGCTACCAACAGTAATAAGACAAACATATCTGCAAAAGATTCTTGCTGCTCTTCAAACGAACCAGTCATTTTAACAGCAATACCAGAAGGCATTTGAATTTTAGCAACCTCTTTATTAATGTCCTTTGCAATGTCTCCCAATGCCCTTTTATAAATAGTTCCCGAAACTTTAATTACACGCTCTCTATCTACGTGCTCAATTGAAGGGGGCGCAAAGTCTTCTACAACTTCTCCTACCTCACTTAACCTAACTGCCTTGCCTGCATTGTTATAGAGCATAATAGATCTAATATCCTCTATATTAGTTCTAAAGCGAACATCGTTTTTAACCACAATGTCATACTCCTCTCCATCTTCACGGAAACGAGTTGTAATAAGGCCATTTATACGATTTCTAACAGCACTAGCAGCAGTAGTAAGATTCAGTCCATTCATTGCAAGCTTTTGTCTATCAAACTCTACCCTTAGTTGCGGCATATAATCTTCTCTACTTATCTTAACATCTCTTAGCCCTTTTGTACTCTTCAAAATCTCCGAAATATGGCTAGCAACAACAGCTGCTTCGTCCATGTTGTAACCTAGTACATCCATCTCAATATCGGCAGCACCAGCTCCCATGCCACCACCAGAGCCTCCTGGTGTAACTTGATATCTATAAATCTCTGGAATTGCGTCAAGATCGGCACGCATCATATCTCCAATCAAAAAGATATCTCTATCTCTTTTAGATGCATCTGAAAACCGTGCAGTATATGAGATAAGATTAGTACCAGAACTTCCCATAGACATAAACACGTTAGAACCATCGGACTGGCCCATAGATGTTTGAAGCACCTCTATCTCGGGATATTTATCTTTCCAAATATTATAAATATAATCGCTTAATTTACGAGCGTGCTCTACTCTAGTCCCTACTGGAAGCTCTACCTTTATACTAATTTGAGCATTATCTGATTTCGGAAAAAAGTCTGTACCAACACTCTTAAGTAGCAACAAACTAATTCCAAACAGTGCAAATGAAGAGAGAATAACTGTAGTCCTATGACCTAGAGCAAATTTTAGCAATCTCTCGTAACCGTTATCTAGCGAATTAAGAGCCCTCTCTATAGGAGAGTAGAAAATCATAAACAGTTTACCTCTTTTTGGGTCTTTTTTAAGCATCAGCCCACTTAACATAGGTGTAAGAGTAAGGGCTGCAAGGGTAGAAACCGAAATAATAATGGTAACTATCCAACCCAACTGCTTAAACATTATACCTGCAAGACCAGATACCATTGTAAGTGGGAAGAACACAGCTACAATAGTTAGAGTAGAAGCTACAACAGCAACAGCAACCTCGTTAGTCGCATAAATTGCAGCATCTTTTGGCTTACTCCCCCTTTCTATATGTGCCGTTATATTTTCTAACACCACAATTGCATCGTCTACCACCATACCTATGGCAATGGAGAGGGAACTGAGAGAGATAATATTAAGAGTATTACCCGTTACCATTAGATAAATAAAGGCAGCAATGAGCGATACCGGAATTGTAAGAATAATTATAAAAGTAGCTCTCCACCTACCCAAGAAAAAGAGAACCACAATCATTACAAACAACCCTGCAAGTAACACAGTCTCAGATAAAGACCTAATACTCTTCTTAATAAAGTCAGATGTGTCAATAACCACAGCAAGTTCAATATCGGGAGGCAGGTTAGCTCTAATATTTGGTAGCTCCTTATTTATTTTATCTGCAATCTCTACAACGTTAGAACCCGATTGCTTTTGGATAACTATCATTGCCGAGGTCTCTCCGTTGGTTAGAACAATAGTAGATCTCTCTTTTAAAGTGTCCTTTACTGTAGCTATATCTCTTAGGAAGATGTTTTTCCCCATATAACTACCCACAATAATATCTTTAATTTCGTCGCTGCTTTTAAATTCGCCCTCAACTTTAACAGCAAAAGTTTCGGAGCCAATATCCATATTTCCCCCGGGGATGTTCCGGTTTTCCAATGCTACTACAGCGGCTAGTTGCTCTACTGTAAAGTTGTAGGCCTCCATCTTCTTGGGGTCTGTAAGTATCTGAATTTCCCTTTGAGGAGCACCCGAAATAGATACCGAGGCAACTCCATTTATTCTATTTATAGGGTTTGCAACTTTCTCTTCTAGAATCTTATAAAGACCTTGAGGGTTAGAAGATGTTCTAGCACTTAAAAATGCTATTGGCATCATGCTCGAATTAAACTTGAGCACCACCGGGCTATCTACATCGTCTGGTAAGAAATTTCGCTGGAGGTCAATCACACTCCTAATATCATTGACTGCCTCGTCCATATCTGTACCATACTCAAATTCCACTGTAATAAGAGATATGTTATCTTTCGAAGTAGAAGTCACTTTTTTAAGGTCAGATACTGTACTTAATGCGGTTTCGAGGCGTTTAGTAACGTTTTGCTCTATGTCGGTTGCACTTGCTCCCGAGTAAGTGGTCATTACAGTTACTGCATTTAACTCAATTTCTGGATAGAGGTCTACAGAGAGTTTCGAAAAAGAGAATAACCCCAAGACCACTATCGCTACAAAGATAAGTGCGGTAGTAACCGGCTTCCTTACTGCGCTTTCATATATTTTCATACTTGAACTTTCTTAATAATAGGTAATTAATGCCTTTATAATGAAACACTAAAGTGTAAGATCTAAATTAGATTTAGAAATTTCAATTTTAGAGTTATCCATTAACGTTGTTTGACCCGCAATTACAACCTGCTGCCCGGCTTCAAGACCGCTTATCACTTCATAAATTGAATCTACTCTACGACCAAGCTCTACCTTAGTATAAACAACTCTATCTCCGTTAATTACATAAACATACTTATCGTTAGTACCTGTCTGTTTAATTATGGCTCTATCTGGAACAACTATTTTCTCTCTCGATCCAAAATCTACACTAGCGCGAGCAATCATACCTGGACGCATTAAAAGAGAAGGATTGTCAATTCTAACCTCGGCCTGAAAAGAGCGAGTAGAGGCATCTATCACCGGGTGAATAAGCGATACTTTTGCAGGAAACTCCTTATCTGGATAGATATCCAACTTAATTTTTGCAGGCGTACCAATTTTAACAACCGGGAAAAACTCTTCTGAAATATTGATAAGTATCTTAACTGGCTGCATTTGCATTACCACCAAAATAGGTTGGCCAGTTGCAAGGTCGCCATTATCAAAATTCTTTTGAGTAACAACTCCATCTATTGGAGAGAGCAACTTAGTATTGTTATTAAGATTAGTAATACTCTCTTCAGAAACTTTCACTTGCGTTAAAATTTGATTATACTGCTGCTCCGATATTCCACCAGCTTTAAAAAGTGCCTCTGTTCTTGCAAGATCTGCCTTGAGATTCTCTAACTGAATTCTAGCTTGTGCATAATTTAGGTTTTCCATAGCAACTAAAAGTTGTCCCTTTTTAACTCTGGAACCTATCTCAACATAGATTTTCTCAATTCTTTGAGCTGCAGAACTAGATATATTATTCTTAACAAGCGGCTCTATATTACCTGTAAACTCAATTCTTTGGTCTACAAATTTTTTCTCTATAGTCTCTACTTTAACAGTTACAACTTTTTTCTCACTGCTCTCTTCATTTACAGTTTCTGTTTGCGTGCAGGCCGGAATAAAAAGCAAGCCTATAATAATTAGCGACAACAACTTTTTCATCGTATATAATTTAATATTTTTATCTATCATTTAATTTTATTGCTTTAGTTACTCTTAATTATCTAAGCTCTCTTTGCCAAGCACCTTGTCGTACTCGGTTTTAGCTTTAATGTAATTATATATTGTTTGATTCAGATTCAACTTAGAGCTAGTCAATGCTATTTCGGTATCACTAAGCTCTAGCAGAGTTCCTGCTCCAGTGGTATATCTTACTTTGGCAATATCGTAACCTTTCATTGCTTGCTTTACAGCTTCCATATCGGATTCGAGCTGCACTTTTGCCCTGTTCATCTCGTTTACCGAGTTTCTCACAGATATGGCCAAATTATTTTCCATCAATTCTCTTTGGTATTGTAACTGTTGAATTCCTATTTTAGTCTGTTTCTCTTTGAAGCTTATAGAAAATTTATTGAAGATTGGGATTTGAACAGAAAGACCAACTGCAAATGAATTAGACCAAGCTTCGTTAAAGGTAAAATCATTATTTTGCATTTGCACTTGATAGTTTGCAAACCCAGCAACAGAAGGTAGCCTTTGAGATCTAACCAATTCAAAACTCTTGTTTAGCGATTCTAGTTTTATATCTAACGCACGAAGGCTACTATTACCCTCTAACATTGCAGGTAAAGCAGGCCGAGTAGCTATCATCTGCTCTTTATAAGAGCTAATCTCTCCTTCCAACTCAATTGGTGTATTAATATCTAATGAGAGTAACACCATAAGCTGCATCTTTGCCAACTCCAACCCACTTCTAGCCTGAGCAATAGATGGAGTAATGTTTCTAACAGAGACATCCGAGCGAATCATATCATATTCCGAAGCAAGCCCATTTTCAAACATTTTTTTAATGTTATCGGCAGTCTCCTTAGCATTACTATAACTCTCTTCAAGAACTTTGAGCGACTCTTCCATCATCAGAATACCATAAAACGAGTTTTTCACCTGAGCTAGCAACTCTATTTTAGTACTCCTGAGAGATTCCAAAGCAGCTTTTAACTCTATCTCAGATAATTGTATGCTTTTAAAAAGCGGCATAGATAGAAGTGGCACTTGTAAAGTCCCACTAAGTGCGTAACTATGAGTAGAGCCCACCTCCATTTTTCCACCAGGAAAAAAGTCGGAAAAAAATACCGGCTTCAAAACGTTATTTGTATACTGAGCACCTCCATTAACAGCAGGAAGCAAAGCATATAAATTTTCTCTCTTTAACCAATCTACTCGATTAATCTCTTGATCTGCAATTTTAACTGTAAGGTTTTGATCAAATGCCAACTCTACAGCCCTCTCCAATGTGAGCACAAGTTGGCCATGGCTAAGCTCATTTATAACAACAGCCGTTTGAGCATTTACCTCAGTAGATAGAGACAGCAATAATGCCGCCGCCACAGTTATTTTAAAATTCTTCCAAAATTTCATATATCTTTTTAATTTATTCAGTTTGATAATTGTTTGCTTGTGAGTTTTATCGTTAATCAACTATTTAGTTTGGTGGTTATTCGCATATTAAGTTTGATAATTGTTTGCTTGTGAGTCCAATTTGCATTTAGCATCTATTAACTCAATCCCTTTAGTGGTACAAATACCTCTTATGTAAAATATTATAACTTCTCTAAAAAGCTCTTCCCTAGAATATTTTTTAAGAGAGAAAACCTCTGAGTTTTCAAGAATATTAGATATTTCAATTATAATCTTAGATACAAGTTTGGTATTTATCTCTTGTTTTATTAGCCCCTCTTTTTGGCCTCTAATAATATAATCATAAGTCATTTGCTTATGAAAATCAACAAAGTACTCTATAGATCTTTTATAAATTACATAGTAATACCTTTTTAACTCAATAAAGAAATTCTTTTTAAGATCTAGTAATACATCTGATTGAGATTCGTGTAGCTTAAATAGAACATCTATAACATTTGAAGATTTATCTTTAAAACCACCCGCATAGTCTCTCATTTGCGAATGCATTAACTGTATGCACTCTTCTAATAATTGTGATTTATCTGTAAAAACCTCGTAAAGAGTACGTTTAGAAATACCGTTTTCGCGGGCAATATCGTCCATAGTCACGGTTTTACATCCTCTTTGAAGAAAGAGCTCTAGAGATGTCTCAATTATTTTTGTTTTTGGATCCATTTTGGTATATTAAAGGTCAGTTACTATAAGCTAAAATAAGACCGCAAAAGTACAACACGAAAACTATAAAAACAAAAATAGTTTTGCTGTTTTTTGTGTTTTTTTGCCATTTACTTGCTAACTTTGTAATTGCATCATTACAAAAAATTTAAAATCAATTATATATGTACACAAACTTTCAAGAGTTCCTTAAAAAGGAGCTAAGTTCAATAGAAGAAGCTGGCCTTTATAAAGAAGAAAGAGTAATTATAACTCCTCAACAAGCGACTATTAAAATAGAATCTGGGCAAGAAGTTCTCAACTTTTGTGCCAACAACTACCTTGGGCTATCTAACAGCCCAGTTCTAGTAGAAGCAGCAAAAAAGGCTTTGGACGAACGCGGCTTTGGTATGTCTAGCGTACGCTTTATTTGTGGCACACAAGATTATCACTTAGAACTTGAGAAAAAAATTGCAAGCTTTTTCGGTACAGAAGACACCATTCTTTATGCTGCTTGCTACGATGCCAACGGCGGAGTTTTTGAACCTTTACTAACAGAAGAAGATGCTATTATTTCTGATTCACTAAACCATGCATCAATTATAGACGGAGTTCGTCTTTGCAAAGCCCAAAGGTACCGTTATGCAAACGCCAATATGGAAGAGTTAGAAGAGTGTCTTAAAGTATCACAAGCTCAAAGGTTTAGAATAATTGTTACAGATGGAGTTTTCTCTATGGATGGTAACGTTGCGCCTTTAGATAAAATCTATGAACTTGCCAATAAATACAACGCTATGATTATGGTAGACGAGTCTCACTCGGCAGGTGTTGTTGGCCAAACAGGCAGAGGAACTACCGAACTTTTCAATCTGAAAGGTAAAGTTGAAATTATTACCGGTACTTTAGGAAAAGCATTTGGTGGCGCTATTGGGGGCTTCACAACTGGCAAGAAAGAGATTATAGATATGCTACGCCAGCGCTCACGCCCATATCTCTTCTCTAATTCAATACCTCCTATGGTTGCTGCCGCAGGAAGTGCAATGTTCGACATGATGTCAAAGACCAATGAGCTTCAAGATAAACTACACACAAATACCGAATATTTTGTAAACAAAATGAGAACCGCCGGTTTCGATATTAAGCCAACCGAGTCTGCTATTTGTGCAGTTATGCTATATGACGCAAAACTCTCTCAAAATGTTGCAGCAAGAATGCTAGAAGAGGGAATCTACGTAATTGGATTCTACTTCCCTGTAGTTCCAAAAGGCCAAGCTAGGATTCGTGTTCAAATAAGTGCTGGCCACGAAATTGCTCATCTAGATAAGTGCGTATCGGCGTTTATCAAAGTAGGTAGAGAATTTGGGGTAATTCAATAGAGCGCCCTCTTTTAAAAAATAGCTGCCAAACAAATATCTTGGCAGCTATTTTTATTAACCAATACTATCTTAGTCATAATCATTATCATCTTCAAAACGATCTCCGAATCTTTCCATTTGCTCTTCGAATTTATCAAACTTTCTCTCTAGCCTACGTTCCCAACCATTATAACGTCTATTATAATACTTACGGTTATTTCGCCCAAACATCCAATCTTTGGTAGTGATTTTATCAAAATTATGCTCAATTGGTTCCTTTACAATAACCACCACATTTTCAGGAACATTAAGCGAGATACTTTGAAAAGAGCCACTCCATTTCTCGCTTTTACTATAATATTTTGGAGATATTGTTATAATAGAATCTTCAATTTTTATTTCGGGCACTTCTCTCTCTGCTCTAATTAAAGCATCGGAATAGTTGTATGCATGAGCATAAGTTTTGTATGTAAGAGTTCTCTCATCTTTGGCACTCTGCCTCACAATCCTAAGATCTGGAAAAATCACTAGCTCACTCTTATTATCCATCCAACATATAAAGAAATCTGAATAGCCTGCATTTAGCACAACTCTATCTTTAGGCATTGGGTTATGAGCGGCAAACCTCACATAAAGAGTATCTATCTCTTGATTCAGAGCAATTTCTCCACTTTGCTTGGCCTGGTTCCAGTATGGTCTAGTAGATTTTACCGAAAAGAAAATCATAGCTAAAAGAGAGACAATCCACAATAGAAGTATAATTAGGCCTGGTCTAATTCTTGAGGTTTTAAAGCCGAACAATAGCTGAATCCCTCCATAGAGCATTCCTAAAAAAGGGAGCATCATGAATGCCAAAATTGCTATTTTGAAATAGATAGGATTCTGCACTCCAAGGTAAACATAGTCCATTAAGTCTATTGGAATAACTCCTTTAAAAATCTCTAACCCAAGTAACATAAAAGAGATACTCGCTAAAGCCGAAGAGGCAATAATAATTAGTAGGATAGAGACAATTATAGATAAAAGACGGCCAAAACGGCTCACTAATCCCGAGTTTTCGTTGGCAGCTCTTTTAATTTCTTGGCCAGCCCTTTTAAAATTCCTCTCCATTTTTTGATGGAGGTAAGAAAGATCCATAGGTTCGCCAAACATTGCACATTTTTGCTCTACTGTACGAGCCTCTGGAATTACTAACCACATAATTATATAGCCAATAACCATAAAGGAGCCACCACCAATATGGAATAATCCAAAAAATGAAAATCCAATTAGTAAAACAACGAATATAATTCTTACTAAAGAAACATCAAGCGAACTAAATGCAGCAAGCCCGGAACAAACTCCGCCCAAAACCTTATTCTCGCCATTTCTATATAGTTTTTTTGGAATTCGAATATTATTAGAAGTAGAAGAGCCCATTCTAATATCGCCTTGTTCTTCGTCTATTGCCTCTGGTCTTCCTAAAATAGAGATAACCTCTTTAATAACTGCACTTGTAACAACAGTGCCCGAACCGCTTTTCTCTAAAAAAAGCTCGGCCATTCTCTCTTCAATTCCCTCTAAAATCTCTCTACCGTTTTCATTCGATTCGTAATGATCTTGAATTTCATCTAAATAGCCCTTAACAAGAAGGAAACCATCTTCTTCTACCGTGAAAGCTAAATTGCCTATGCTAACTTTTACAACCTTTTTCATATTTATTGTTTTTTATTTCTTAAAAATGCAATTGTCTCTACTACATCTTCCCAAGCGGT
>CAZHHY010000014.1:10586-18744 GCA_964532375.1 uncultured Muribaculaceae bacterium | reverse complement strand
TTATTTCAAAAAAGTATTTAAGATGCCGTTCTTGCATGTATTTTTTCTTATCTAGTTCAACTGCAAGAGCAAAATCTCTGATTGGTAAAATAGATTTTTTGATAAAATGCACCATCTTTTTTTGGTTCTCAATTATCTCAAGAACAGTTGTTGGTACATTTTTTTCTGCTCCGGCAAATGAAAACTCCTCTACTTCCTTATCTATCTGGTCTGTCACTTTAAAGTAATTATCTAAGATTGCTTCTAACAATGAATAGAGTAGATAGTCACTGCTCCTCTCCCTTAACAGGCCAATGCCTTCGCGCAGACGGTCTCTTATATGTTCAAAATGATCTGCTTTTTGCTCTTGAAAAGAGATTAGAAAATTAGAGCCATACACAAAACTAATCTGCTCTGTTGCAACCTCTTCGCTTTGAGGCACAATAGATTTAATAGTTAAAAACGAGAACTTGTCAAATTCTTGAAATTTGGGACGTTGGTTCACATCTAAGATATCTTGAATAACCAAATCGTGAACCCCATATTTTTTACAAATTTGCACAATTACCTCTGGGTCATAAAGACCATAAATATTTAGCCAATATACATGGTTCTCACTCTCAAATGGCTTCAAATCATTTGGCAAGATATTCAAAACCTCGCTTAGCTCTTGCCCATTGTATTGAAACAACTGAATATCCAATCCAACTCCTTTTTCTTGCTCTACAGAACTACCTGTATATGAAAATTTAGCAGGGTCTTTCTTTTTCCGGTTAAGCAGTGATGCACGCTTTTTTTTCTTTAAAGTTTTCATCTATCACTTATTTCCTGCTACAAATTTATATATTTGGAGTGACTTTCCCAAAGTTACGCTAAAAGCTTAGTTTTGGTAAACAGAATCCAACGCCCACTTTTCGATTTAATTAGATTACTCCCCTCTAAAGTCTCGGCAAAAGCTGCCATAGAACGTCTAGTATATCTAACAGGCTTTAGACTAGAAGGAAACAAAGACAAAATACTCCTTCAAGGCAACGTAACCCTCAAAATCGATAACCTAACATTTGCTTACTCAACTCAAACCGCAACCTCTTCATCATCTTCCCAACCATCTACATCCCAACCATCTACATCCCAAGCATCTTCGTCCCAAACTAAGCCACTTATTATTAGACCATTAGTCAATAGGGAATTCCCATATGGACAAGTGATGCTGTCGCATTCTGCTCTTTTTTATAATGCCCTTGAAATCAGATGCATAGCTTTAGCAATAGATCATATATTTAATTTAAAATGGAGTTTTGACGATAATTGCTTGCTATATTATTCAATATCTAGAGATTACTAGGTGGGAAACTTCAAGAAAGCAAGTGATTCAAAAACTCTTTGATAGTGAGGCCTGCGGCGCGAATTTGCTGTGGTACAAGGCTCATCTCTGTCATGCCTGGCACAGTGTTTATTTCAAGAAAGAAAATTTCAGAGTCGCGTACTATATAGTCTACTCTAACAAAGCCTTTACAGCCAAGATGTCTAAAAATCTCGTGCGAGAGATCTATAATGCGGTTGCTAAGTTCTGGCGAGATATCAGCAGGGCATATCTCCTGAGATGCTCCTAAGTATTTTGCTTCATAGTCGAAGAACTCATTGTTCGAGATTATCTCAGTAACCGGCAACCTAAATAACTCTCTAGCAAAAAGCTCTTTACCAGAACCGCCCAAAGTATTGCTACCAGAATCATTAGAAGCGTTAGCCGCTTCACTGCTATAAATAATACCGTTTTCAAAAACGCCATTGGTAATTTCTCGACCATCTATAAACTCTTCGATAAGGATAGCATCGTCTTCTTTAAAAGCGTTCTCAATTGCCAAAGGAAGATCTTCGGGCCGTTTTACTTTCGTAACCCCAAAACTACTCCCACCACTATTGGGTTTTACAAATAGAGGCAAACCCAACTTTGCTATAATTTGAAAGGGGTTATAACTATCTTCCCTGCGCAAGAATATCTCCTTAGCAAGCTTCACTCCAGTATCTCTAAGCAAGCATTTGCATGCATATTTATTGAAAGTTATAGAACTTACAGTAGATGGCGATGTAGTAAAAGGCATTCCAATCATCTCGAAATAGGCTTGTAGCAAACCATTTTCTCCTGGTGTTCCGTGAATCATTATCAATGCAATATCGAAATGCACACGAGTGCCTCCCATTGCCTCATCAAAAGGAATCACAAATGAAAAATCACCTTTGTCTATTGGGTAACTGCCAGCTTCGGCTTGGGCAGCTTGCACTCTCCACTCCTGCCCTTTCATGAATACCTCCCAAACCTCAAATCTATCTTTGTCTATGTGCAAAGCTAAATGCTTACCGCTCTTTACAGAGATTTCAAATTCAGATGAATCTCCACCATATATAAGGGCTACTTTTTTCTTCATTGTCAAATTATATTAAAAAAACGGGTCGCGAGGATTTTTTCCACTAGTACTTTCAATTTCGTCGTCAGATCCAGTACATCTAAGATCGGCAGAAAACCCTGGAGGAGCAATAAAAGCATCGTAAGGAGAAATTCCTAGAGTACCATCTTCTAGAACCTTTTGCATAAATAACCCCCAAATAGGAAGTGCCATATTAGAACCACCTCCCAAAGCAAGACTTTCGAAATGCACCTGGCGGTCCTCTGCACCAACCCAAACCCCAGCAGTAATCCGAGGCATATATCCAATAAACCAACCATCGGATTGGTCATTTGTTGTTCCTGTTTTACCAGCTAATGCACCCACTGGAATATATTTATATCTCAACCTAATAGCTGTACCCTCGTTTACTACACCTTGCATTAAATTCACCATAAGGAAAGCTGTTTGCTCTCCAATTGCCTCTCTCTTACGAGCTGTAAAATCACTTAAAACGTTACCTGCCTTATCCTCAATTCGCATAACAAAAAGAGGGTCTACAAAAACACCCTTACTAGGATATGTGTTATAAGCTGCAACCATCTCGTAAAGAGTAAGATCTGCAGGGCCAAGACACAACGAAACTACTGGGTCTAAAAAACTCTTGATACCTAAACGACGACACATCTCTACAAGTGCTACAGGGCCATATTGTTTCATTAGGTATGCCGAGATGTTATTACTACTTTTTGTAAGACCCCATTTGAGTGTCACACGCTGCCCTATCCACTCAGGCTTATCTGTACTCTCTGGCGTCCATGTATCATCATTTCCAATCAAAAAAGTTTGAGGCACATTCACCACCTTATCGCAAGGAGTCATCCCCTCCTGCATAGCAAGAGTATATAAAAAAGGCTTTATGGTAGAACCTACCTGGCGCTTTGCCTGGCGGGCATTATCATATTTAAAATATCGGTAGTCTGGCCCGCCAACATAGGCCTTAACAAAACCTGTCCCTGGCTCTACAGCCATCATAGAGGCTCTCAAAAAAGATTTATAATATTTAATAGAGTCATTCGGAGTCATTATAGTATCTATGCTCCCGCTCGCACCCCCTCCTGTATTTCTTTTCCATGAAAAAACTCTCATTTTCACAGGCTTATTAAAGTTCTCTTCAATCTCT
This sequence comes from uncultured Muribaculaceae bacterium, assembly GCA_964532375.1. Taxonomy (GTDB): domain Bacteria; phylum Bacteroidota; class Bacteroidia; order Bacteroidales; family UBA932; genus Bact-08. The sequence continues at coordinate 15,198 of CAZHHY010000014.1, read as the reverse complement.
TGATCAGAAGCACCGCTCTCTTTCATAATACGATACCTATCGCTCCAACGGCGAGCTTGTCTCATTATATTGTCTACAACATCTTTAGGCACACTATTAGAGAAAGGCTTATTCGTTTTCCACCTCATATCGCTAAAGAAAGCCCCTTGTAACTCTTTTCCTAAGTGTTCTGCCACAGCCTCCTCGGCATAGCGCTGCATCTTAGAATTAATTGTAGTATATATCTTAAGACCCTCTTTATCTAAATTATATTTAGACCCATCTGGTTTTAAATTTTTATTGAGCCATCCATACAAAGCATCGTCTTTCCACATAGTAGAATCTGCCTGGTAATCTTCCCACTGGCGGTAAGAAGAGCGCTTAGGCTCCCCTGCATTCATCACTCTGCGCAACATATCTCTAAAATAAGGCGCCAACCCCGAGTTATGATCTTGCCTACTATAAGACAAATTAATTGGCACTTGAACCAAAGAGTCATAAGTCACTCTCTCTATATAATCATACTTCCTCATTTGATTGAGCACATGATTCCTACGAGCAAGCGACTGCTCTGGGTTCAACACAGGGTTAAAACGAGTTGGTTTGTTTACCATACCTACCAAAAGCGCACCCTCTTCTGTAGTAAGTTGAGAAGGATGTTTATCAAAAAAAGTATTAGCCGCTGCTCGTATTCCGTAGGCATTACTACCATAGAAAACAGCATTCATATACATACCTATTATCTCTTGCTTAGTATAGTTTCTCTCTAGTTTAACTGCAGTTATCCACTCTTTGAACTTAGATACTCCCAACTTATATATTTTTGCACCTGGAATTGAAGAGACCACAGTGTCTCTAGGAAAAAGAGTTTTTGCTAACTGCTGAGTTATTGTACTTCCTCCACCACCAGATCTAGTTTGCCCCAACACAATCGATTTAACGGCAACCCTAGCTAAACTTCTAAAGTCTATGCCGCTATGAGTGTAGAAACGTACATCTTCGGTAGCAATAAGAGCATCTACCAAAGCAGGCGAAAGCTCTTCATATGTAACAAATGATCTGTTTTCTATATGAAATGTGGTTAATATCTCACCATCTTCAGATATGATTTCTGTTGCTAAATTATTCTTAGGATCTTCCAACTCTTCGAATGAGGGAATGTCTGCAAAAACCCCCACTAAAAATATCACAAAAACCAATATAGCAAAAGGACTCAGCAATAAAATCCAAAACCATTTAACTAACTTTTGTCGCTTTTTAATATCCATCTTAACTCTTATTACCTAGTGTATCAATCTACAAAATTAGAAATAATAATTTTGATTATACCTTTATTTATCCTTTACTTTGCAGCCACCAAGGATTATTTATGTATGGGAGAGAACTTAGTTATCGTTGAGTCACCGGCAAAAGCCAAGACTATCGAAAAGTTTCTGGGTAGTGGATTTACAGTTAAATCGAGCTTCGGGCATATCCGGGATCTATCAAAAAAAAATTTAGGAATAGATATTGAAAATGGTTTTGAACCCGATTATCTTATTTCCGAAGATAAGAGAAAAGTAGTTAGTGAACTTAAATCTCTATCAAAAAAAGCCAATATGGTTTGGCTTGCTTCAGATGAAGACCGCGAGGGAGAGGCCATTGCTTGGCACTTACAGGAAGCACTCGGCTTAAAAAAAGAGAAAATAAAAAGAATTGTATTCCACGAGATTACAAAAGATGCTATATTAAATGCTATTGAAAATCCAAGACAAGTAGACATGAACTTGGTAATGGCCCAACAAGCAAGAAGAGTTTTAGATCGCATAGTTGGGTTCGAACTCTCTCCAGTACTCTGGAAAAAGGTTAAACCAAAGCTTTCTGCAGGCAGGGTGCAATCTGTTGCCCTTAGGCTAATTGTAGAGAGAGAAAGAGATATCCAAAATTTTAGTGCAAAATCTCAATTCAAAATTGAAGGTGAGTTTCACCCCCAAGGAGAGGCAGAAAAATCTATAGTAAATGCCGAGATTTCTCACAGATTCGATAATGAAGAAGAGGCTGCAGCTATCTTAGAAAATTGCAAAGGAGCTTCTTTCAAAATTGGCTCAATAGAAGAGAAAGAGAGTAAGAGAACCCCTCCTGCACCTTTCACAACATCTACCCTCCAGCAAGAAGCATCTCGTAAACTAGGCTTTTCACTAAGTCAAACAATGAGATCTGCTCAAAATCTTTACGAAGCCGGGCATATCACATATATGCGTACAGATTCCGTAAATCTTTCTAAGCAAGCAATAGGCGCCGCCAAACAAGCTATTATTGACCTTTACGGCAAAGAATACTCTAAAACAAGGCAGTACACCACAAAAAGCAAGGGCGCACAAGAGGCACACGAAGCAATCCGTCCAACTTATATGTCAAATATAAATATAGAGGCCTCTGCACAAGATAAAAAACTCTATACCCTTATTTGGAAAAGAACAATTGCGTCACAAATGTCTGATGCCTCTATTTTGCGCACTCAAATTTCTATAGTTACCCCTTCTCTCCAATATCCATTTATTGCAACAGCAGATAGAGTTGCTTTTGATGGTTTCCTTAAAGTTTACATTGAATCTAAAGACGACGACAACGACGAAGAAGAGAAAGAGTTTACTCTTCCAAAGCTTCAAGATGGGCAATCTATGGATTCTATTGCAATAAAAGCAATCGAAAAATTCACTCAAAAACCTCCACGCTATACCGAAGCAAGCTTAGTTAAAAAGTTAGAAGAGCTAGGAATTGGAAGGCCATCTACATATGCACCAACAATCTCTACAATTACAATTAGAGGCTATATCGTAAAAGATACTAGACCAGGATTTGAAAGAAATTATAGAGAGATTATACTCTCTAAAGGCAAAATCACCTCTAAAACTAAAAAAGAGAATTGGGGCGCAGAAAAGTCTAAACTATTCCCGGAAGATATAGGAATTCTTGTAAATGATTTCCTTATAGATAATTTCAAGGCAATTCTTGACTACAACTTTACTGCTAGAATAGAAGAGAGTTTCGACAAAGTTGCCGAGGGCAAATTGGTATGGAACGAATTAATTGCAGATTTCTACAAACCTTTTCATGAGCAAGTTAATATTACCCTTGCCGAATCTAGGCCTACCAATGCCGAAAGGCTCTTAGGCACACACCCTGCCACAGGTAAAAACATTTACGCAAGAATGGGCCGTTTTGGCCCTCTAGCTCAAATAGGCGACAGCGAAGATCCAGACAAAAAATTTATGAGCCTTGCAAAAGGTCAACTCATAGAGACCATTACCTTAGAAGAAGCTCTAAAGCTATTTGAACTTCCTAGAAATATTGGCTCTCTAGACGGCGAAGATATTATTTGCGCAATTGGGCGTTTTGGACCATACCTAAGATATAAAGGTAAATTCATCTCTTTAGGTAAAGAGAACGACCCCTATACCATAGATCTTGAAAAAAGCATAGAGATAATAACAGAACACACCAAAAAAGAGGCACAAAAGCTTATCCAAGATTTTCCAGAGCTAGATGCCCAAGTGTTAAACGGAAGGTTCGGCCCATATATAAAGAAGGGAAAAGAAAACTTTAAAATACCCAAAGGGACCGACCCAGCAACACTAGACCAAGATGCCGTAAAAGAGATTATAGAAAAAGGAGCAACAAAAAGCAGCAAACCAAAGAGAAATGGAAAATAACTACCCTCTAGAGGTAATACCTGCAGCAGCAATAAGTATTGCAATAGAAGAGACTCCAGCACTCATAGTAGACACCTCTGGCAATAACACTATGGCTGGTTTCCTAAAGAAATTATATGCCCATTCCAAATATAGGCTCTATTACACCCGTCCTGGAATAAACCAACTCTCTAAAACTCAAAGCCTCTCGGCAGAACTAGGAATAAAAACAATTATTTTATGTGGTAACGACATACCTGCGCTAGCCAATATTCTACCTACTACTGGTTTTACTGCAGGCATAATTTCTCCTGGAACTACTTTATCTCAAGAGAGCATAACCAAAACTATTTTGCAAAAGCCATCTCTTTTAGAGTTTTCATATATAGGATATCAATCATACCGCACCAATCCATTAGAACTTCAAGAGATTAGTAACAGAAATTACGAAGACTTAAGATTGGGGCTTCTAAGAAACGATCCTACTCTAGCCGAGCCATTGGTTCGTACAAAAGAGTATCTATTTTTAGACTTACGCTCTGTAAGGTTAAGCGATTTTCCTAAAAATCCACTAAACTCACCAAACGGCCTCTATGCCGAGGAAATTTGCCAATTAGCAAGATATATTGGAATGGGTCAAAGCCTAAAATCTCTCTTTATCTATGGCATCCCTTCCGATTTAAAATCGAATCCTGCCGCAGGCGAACTAATAGCCGAAATTATATGGCATGTAGTAGAAGCACTCTCTGCCAATGTAGATGAAGACCCTCACATCACTTCTAAAGAAGATTGTTTCCTACGAAAAATTGTAAGCATGGGACAAGATGGTCAAGACTTAGTATTTGTAACAAGTAAATCTACAGGGCGTTGGTGGATGGAGGTTCCAAACATAAAATTATCTAAAAATATTTGTGTTCCTTGCTCTTATTCAGATTATACAATGGCATGTACTGGCGATGTTC
>CAZHHY010000014.1:0-10576 GCA_964532375.1 uncultured Muribaculaceae bacterium | reverse complement strand
CGTTGGCTATTCTTTTTTCAAAAATTCAATCCACTTTAATTATAATTTATTACTATATTTGTTGTCATACCTAATATTCTTAACTAGTATGCCAAAATATCAGATTGATCAAACCGATCAAAAAATTCTCTCCTTCCTTGTAAAAAATGCGAGGATGCCATTTTTAGAGATTGCCCGCGAATGTGGTGTTTCCGGTGCAGCTATTCACCAAAGAGTGAAAAAAATGGAAAACTTAGGAGTTATAACAGGCTCAAGATTACTTGTGAAGCCTCAAACACTTGGGCTAAATGTATGTGCTTTTGTTGGAGTGAGTCTTGCACAAGCAAATCACTATCCCTCTGTTATAGAGGCCCTTAAAAACATCCCAGAGGTTGTTGAGTGTCACTTCGTAACAGGCAAACACGCCCTCATGCTCAAAATTTATTGTTATAATCACGATCACCTTATGGAGATCCTCATAAATACAATTCAGAACATCCCTTCTGTTGAGCAAACCGAAACATTTATTTCTTTAGATCAAGCAATAGAAAGGCAAGTATGGGTAAAAGACCACCCAAATAAAGCCTCAGTTATTAAAAAACGCTAATTAGAGCTTTTGCAAGCACCAAGTCTTCGGGCTTAGTAATTTTAATGTTTGTAGCCTTGCCCTGTGCAAGATATATTTTTACACCCATACTTTCCACAACCGATGCATCATCGGTAAATGTAGGAGAGTATGCTTGTTCATAGGCCTCTAGCAGAATATCAGTTCTAAACACCTGCGGAGTTTGAACCATTACATAATTATCTCTATTAGTAATATAAGAGCTTCCGCTTTCTTCTACAATTCTCATTGAATCGCTAGGCGCAACCACCGGTACAACAGCACCCTCTTTACCAGCAATAGTGTAAAGCTCCTCTATAAAAATAGTAGCTACAAAAGGCCTAACACCATCATGAATAGCAACAACACCACCTTTCTCAATATACTTTATAGCGTTTTTAACAGAATGGAATCGGGTAATGCCTCCAGAGACTAAAATGTGGCGAAAAGTAAATTTATTCTCGAAGCAATAGTCTTTCCACTCCTGCTTATAATCTGCTGGTAAAACCAAAATAATTTCAGGTATTTTTGAAAGCTCTAAAAACCTCTCTATTGTATGAACAATTATTGGTTTACCCCCTAGCTCCATAAACTGTTTTGCGATACTACCTCCCATCCTGCTCCCTGTACCACCAGCAACAATTATAGCATAACGTCTATTTATCATTTTTACATCCTTTTTCAACAACAAAAGTAGGCATTAATTGTATATTTTTGTAGTTTTGTAGATTATTAAAGGATATGAAAGAGAGAATCATAAAGAGAGCACTAATCTCGGTTTATCATAAAGATGGAATAGATACAATTGCAAACAAGCTAAACCAATTGGGGGTAGAAATTCTCTCTACCGGGGGTACTTGTGACTACATAAAAGAGCTAGGGATTCCTGTAACTCCAGTAGAAGAGATTACCTCATATCCATCTATCCTAGGAGGCCGAGTTAAAACTCTTCACCCCAAAGTATTCGGCGGCATTCTTGCACGTAGAGACAACAACTCAGATATAACCCAACTAACAGAATACAAAATACCGGCAATAGATCTTGTAATAGTAGATCTCTATCCTTTCGAACAATATGTTACCTCAAATGCTTCTCACGAGCAAATCATTGAAAAGATAGACATTGGAGGCATATCACTAATAAGAGCTGCGGCAAAAAACTATAACGATATAGTTATTGTCCCAGCAAAAGAACTTTACAGTAAACTTTCAGATATCTTAGAAAGAGGCGCCACTACTACCTTACAAGAGCGCATCTATTTTGCTGCACAAGCATTTAATGTAAGTTCACATTACGACACCTCTATTTTCAAATACTTTGAAAAGGAGAATAACTTAGACGTTTTCAAAGAGAGCATAACAGAAAGCAAGCCTTTACGATATGGCGAAAACCCACATAAAAAAGCTCTCTTTTATGGCACTCAAAGCAAACTCCCAAAGCAGATTCATGGTAAAGAGATCTCTTACAACAACCTCTTAGACATAGAGGCAGCAATAGAACTTATTGGAGACTTCAACCAGCCCACCATAGCAATATTGAAACACAACAATGCTTGTGGCTGTGCTTCTAGCAATACCATTGCTCAAGCTTGGGAACACGCACTTGCTGCAGACCCTATCTCGGCATTTGGCGGTGTTATAGCATCTAATCGCAAAATTGACGCAACAACAGCACTAGAGATAAACAAAATCTTTTTTGAAGTTATAATAGCTCCTTCTTACTCTATTGAAGCGCTAGATATTCTAAAACAGAAGAAAAATAGAATCATTCTTATTTGCGAGCACGATTTGCGAAGCGATAAAAAGTTCAGAAGCCTACTAGGCGGCGTTTTAGTTCAAGATAGAGACTCTGCAATTGAAACATCAAAAGATTTAACAACTGTCACCATTAAGAAAGCTACCGAGCGCGAAATAGTAGATCTAATCTTTGCAAACAAATTGGTAAAGCACTCTAAATCTAATGCAATAGTTCTTGTAAAAGACTCTATGTTGGTAGCATCTGGAATAGGACAAACTTCTAGAGTAGATGCTTTAAATCAAGCTATTACAAAAGCTGCAAATTTTGGCTTAGAGCTTAACGGCTCGGTAATGGCCTCCGATGCATTTTTCCCTTTTCCAGACTGTGTAGAGATTGCTCACAAAGCTGGTATAACTGCTGTCATTCAACCGGGAGGCTCAATAAAAGATAGCGAAAGCATTGAGTACTGTAACAATAACGGCCTTGCAATGATAACTACCGGCACCAGGCACTTTAAGCACTAATAATAACCGACATACCCAAACACAACAATATATATAATATGGGATTTTCTTTTTTAACACAGGAGATAGCAATAGACCTTGGAACAGCCAACACAATTATCATTATGAATGATAAAATTGTGGTAGACGAGCCTTCGATTGTTGCTATAGATCAAAATACCGGCAAACCTATTGCTTTTGGGCAAAAAGCTAGAATGATGCATGGTAAAACCCACTCCAATATAAAGACTATAAGACCTTTACGAGATGGAGTAATAGCAGACTTTAACGCTGCAGAACAAATGATAAGAGGTTTTATTAAGATGATAAACTACAGACACTCTTTCTTTACCCCAAGTCTTAAAATGGTAGTATGTATACCCTCTGGCAGTACAGAGGTAGAAATACGTGCCGTACGTGACTCTGCCGAACATGCCGGTGGTAGAGATGTGTATCTTATTTACGAACCAATGGCTGCTGCCTTAGGTATTGGCATAGATGTAGAGGTCCCTTCTGGAAACATGGTTGTAGACATAGGGGGTGGTACTACCGAAATTGCAGTTATATCTCTTGGAGGAATAGTTATAAACCAAAGTATTCGCGTTGCTGGCGATGTGTTTACATACGAAATCCAACAATATATGAGACAGCAACACTCTATAAAAATAGGAGAGCTCACAGCCGAAGATATCAAAATAAAGGTTGGCGCAGCAATGTCTGAACTAGAAGAGTATCCCGAGCCATATACCGTAAGGGGGCCAAACCTTATGACTGCACACCCTGTAGAAGTGAGCGTTACAAGCCAAGAGATTGCTCACAGTATAGATAAATCACTTGCTAAAATAGAGACTGCAATTATTCAAGTTTTGGAGCAGACACCTCCAGAGCTATATGCCGATATTGTTCAGAATGGCATTTACCTAACCGGAGGAGGAGCCTTACTTAGAGGTCTTGACCAAAGGCTATATGAAAAAATTAACATTAGGTTTCATGTATCTAACGATCCTTTACATGCTGTTGCAAAAGGAACAGGCATTGCCCTAAAGAATACAGACAAACTTCCGTTCTTAATGCGATAAATAAAAAATGTGGAAAAAATCTCCCTTCATACGTGGGTTAACTACAGTATTACTCTTCCTCGCTTTGGAGGGAGCTTCCTTTTTCTTTATTGCAAAAGATAGTCTATTTCAGCAAGCCAAAATTTCTGGCGCTTTAATGTATGTAAAAGGAGGCATTGCTGGATTCATCTCAGATGTTCGCTACTTTGTTGGGTTAAAAAAGAGTAATTACATATTGTTAGAAGAGAATATAATTCTCAAAAACAGGCTTGAAGAACTTAGTTCCAGACTACTGCAAAACGATTCTTTAGATATTTACACCCATAGTAAAGATCTTGAACCCAAGTTTTCTTACATTCCAGCTAAGATTATCTCTAACAGTACAAATAAATTACAGAATTTCATTATTATAGATAAGGGGAAAAACCATGGCATTAAAAAAGACATGGGAGTAATCTCGTCTCAAGGAGTTGTAGGTATAGTTAGTGCTGTATCGGACAAATTCTCTTACGTTATCTCTTTTCTTAATACAACTCAAAGTGTGAGTGCCAAAATTGCCCCATCCCAATCTTTCGGCCCTATGGTTTGGGAAGGCCGCCGCACTAACTATGCAATACTCACAGAAATACCTTATCATATAAAGTTTATGGTAGGAGATACTATATACACTAGTGGGTTTTCTACAACGTTTCCTCCAGATATTCCGCTTGGCACTGCTAGGGGCTCTTCTCTTATAAAAGGAACACACCACCGCATTAGAGTAAAATTATTTCAAGACTTTAATACCCTACGATATGTAAATGTAGTAATCAACAATAATGAAGCGGAACTAAACCAAATAATTAAAGAAAATGAGGTTCAATTTAAATAGTCTTATAGTATTCATCTCGTTTGTGATTTTACAAATTGTAATCACAAGTCTTATAGACTTTGGGCCATTATTGTTTATATCTGTCTATCCACTTTTTTTATTGACACTACCTGTAAACACCTCCGTAAGTAAACTTATGTTATGGGCATTCATAATAGGGCTCACAATAGACTATTTTTCTAATTCAATATTGGGTATTAACAGTGCTGCCTCTGTAGTTATGGTTGCTTGGCAACCATTGGCTTTTAAGCTCATTTATCGTAAAGGCGATCTCGAAAACCAAATAAGGCCTGGTATGCTTCAACTTGGCTTTACAAGGTTTGCAGCCTATGTAGTTATCTGCTTGGCGTTACACCATATAATCTTAACTTTGCTAGAAGGCTTCGGCCTCATGAGTTTTATATACAATTTACCTCGGGTAATTATTAGTCTTTTAGTAAACACCCTATTAATTCTCGTTATTGAATTTGGAGTATTTTATAAAAGATCTAGATAAAAACAGTTATGGCATTAGAATTAAAACGGAAAAATATTCTAATAATAGGACTACTAGCAGTAGCCCTAATTTTTATCTTACAGCTATTTAACCTTCAAGTTTTAGACAAAGAGTATAAGATTACTGCGAGTAACAACGCTTTCCGCTACGATGTTTTATACCCCGCGCGAGGCCTAATTCTAGATCGCAATGGCGAGGAGTTAGTAACGAATATCTCTTCATACGACATAATGATAACTCCAATTGAGGTGCGTGAATTCGACACCTTAGACTTATGCAAAATATTCAATCTAGATATTGCCGATACAAGAGCAAAGTTAAAAGAGTACCGCCTATATAGAAGACGCATAGGTTACCAATCGTTGCCATTTGTTAAACAGATCTCTGCCCTGGAGTACTCCCATTTTCGTGAAAAATCATATAAATTCCCTGGGTTCTATTCTGTAATACGTACTATAAGGAACTATCCATTTAATGCCGGAGGAAACCTTCTTGGTTACATAACCGAAACCGATACTTCGTTTTTAAGACTTAACCCCTCTTATAAAATGGGCGACTATATAGGGCGCACTGGTATTGAGCAATCATATGAGCATATACTCAAAGGAAAAAAAGGTTATAACATATATTTGCGAGATGTTCACAATAAAGTAAAATCTAGCTACGCTGGGGGTAAATACGACCTACCTGCTGTGCCCGGTAAAACAATCATCAGCTCTATAGATGCCCACTTGCAGCAATATGGAGAGCTTTTAATGCAGAATAAAGTTGGCAGTGTTGTTGCAATAGAGCCATCTACTGGAGAAATTCTTGCGCTTGTTTCAAGCCCGGGTATACATGTATCTAAACTAGGAGCAATCAATAAGTTTTATGGAGAAATTGTAAATGACCCACTAAAGCCAATGTTTAACAGGGCAACAATGTCTCCCTACCCTCCTGGCTCTGTATTCAAACTAGTAAATGCTCTCATTGGGCTAGAAGAGGGAGTATTGAGCAGTGGAACCACCTATGGTTGCAGTGGCGGGTACCACATTGGTAGAGGCGTAGCATGCCACAATCACCCTTCTCCTGTAGATCTTACCCACTCAATAATGATGTCTTGTAATACCTATTACTGCATTGCATTTCGCGATATAATAGATAATCCAAAGTACGGTTCTGTAAGAGAGGGATTTTTACGTTGGAAAGCGATGGTAGAGAGTTTTGGCTTTGGCCACAAACTTGGTAGCGACCTCCCAGCAGAACAAGCAGGCAGAGTGCCCGAAGCAGAAGATTACGACCGAATTCACGGCAAAAACAAATGGCGTTCACTCTCAATACTATCTCTAGCAATTGGCCAAGGTGAATTGGGAACCACACCTTTACATCTTGCAAACCTGGCTGCAACAATTGCTAATAGGGGGTTTTACTATACGCCTCACCTTATTAAAGAGTCTCCAGACACCTTAATAAACGTCGATTACACTAAAAGACATTACACTCTTGTAGATACAACTCATTTTTATCAAGTTATAGATGGGATGTATAAAGCTGTAAACTCACCTCCAGGATCTGGAGGTACCGCCACTAGAGTACAGGTACCTGGGCTAGATATATGTGGAAAAACAGGAACAGCTCAAAACCCACACGGGAGAGATCACTCTGTTTTTATATGCTTTGCGCCTAGAGATAACCCTAAGATTGCAATAGTTGCATACATAGAGAATGCAGGCTTTGGAGCAACTTGGGCAGCCCCTATAGCATCTTTGATGGTAGAGAAATATTTAAATGGAGAGGTTAAAAGAGTAGATCTTGAAAAACATATTCTAGAAAGTAATCTTGTAAATAACGTTTTAAAATCCAAGTAATGATTTCGGGTCAAGAATATAAGAAATTAGATTGGTGGCTAATCTTCGCTTTCATTTGTCTTACAATGATAGGCTGGATAAGCATCTTCTCTTCTGTATTTGACGAAGATCATTCTCAGATTTTTGATATCTCTCAGCGTTATGGATTACAGTTTATCTGGATAATTACTGCCTATGTTTTAGCTTTTTCCATTTTATTTATAATAAATCCCAAGATATATAGTGCACTTGCATGGGTGGCCTACGTAGGCAGCCTTGCACTTCTTGTGGCGGTTATTTTTATGGGGGTAGAAATTAATGGATCTAACTCTTGGTTTGCAATAGGCCCTATTAGGTTCCAACCAGCCGAGATTTCAAAAATAGCTACAACCCTTGTACTTGCTTCCATTATGAGCAAATACGGATTTAGATTAAAATCTTTCCAAGGGATTTCACAGATAGCATTAATAATAATTATACCAATGATTATTATTATAATGCAAAAGGAAACCGGATCGGCCTTAGTTTATACAGCATTTATTTTTATGCTTTACAGAGAAGGGCTCAGCGGGTGGTATATTGCACTAGGCTTGCTCTCCATAATACTCTTCCTTGTTACTCTAGGCTTCTCTCCTTTTATTGCAATGATAGTACTTACAGTACTTACTGTTTTGGTTAGAGGGTTTAACTCTAAATACCCTACAAGACATATTCTACTGTTGCTCCCATATACCTACCTTATGATTAACTCTTCAAAAATAAATGAGATACCATATGTAAATAACTTGATACAGCTGCCAAAAGAGGCTTGGTTAGCTATAGTGATAGCTCCATTATTTATTTACCAGATTATTCAAACCTTTAGAAAACACAGCGCCAGATTATGGCAAATAACTTTAGTTTTCTTAACATTTATGGTCTTTATTTTTTCGGTAGAGTTCTTTTTTGAAAAGATTCTTCAAGACCACCAAAGAGCACGCATAGAAAATCTATTGGGCATTAATGTAGATCTAAAAGGGGCTGGATATAACGTTCATCAATCAAAAATAGCAATTGGCTCAGGAGGTTTTTTTGGGAAAGGGTTTTTGCAGGGTACTCAAACAAAATATAATTTTGTCCCGGAACAAAGTACAGACTTCATCTTTTGCACTATTGGCGAAGAGTGGGGTTTCGTTGGGGCCTCTGTTGTTATCTTTCTCTACCTATTTATAATTATAAGAATAATCAACTCTGCCGAGAAACAGAAAGATGTTTTTAACAGAATATATGGCTACTCACTAGCCTCTATATTGTTTTTACACTTCCTTATTAACATTGGAATGACAATTGGGATAATGCCAGTAATAGGAATCCCCCTGCCCTTTGTGAGCTACGGGGGATCTTCTCTATGGAGCTTTACAATATTTCTCTTTATTTTTATACGATTAGACCTAGATCGCCGTCGGTAATTGTATCTTCAGGGTCATTTACATATTCTTGAACATCGGTTGAATCGCTATTATCTTCTATATCTTGGCTTGCCTTAATATAGATCATAATATCTCCCTTAGGAACTTTTTGCCCCTCCTGAACATATATTTTTTTAACAGTGCCATCAATGGGCGCCAACACTATATTGTGCATTTTCATTGCCTCAAAGGTCATTACTTGAGTCCCTTCGGTTACAAAATCGCCCTCTGCTACATTCAAAGAGATAACAACACCTGGAATAATAGATTTAATTTCTTGAATATCTGGGCTTTTCCATACTTTTCTCTCTCTAAACTTCTTATTGTAATTCGTTTCATAAATTCTTGCACCCGGAAAAACTTGCAAAGTCTCTTTGACATTATCTCTCTTTTGCAAATCTAATTCTGGCTGTATAGCAGTAGTCATCTTCTCTGATCTTGATATTTTCATTCGTGAAAAATTTAAATTATTGGTTAAAACGGTGGAATGCCATGCTTCTTGCTTGGCCTTTTTACTGTTTTATTGGCTGAAACATCAAATGAATGAATAAGAAACTTGCGTGTATCTTTAGGGTCAATTACTGAATCTATATAACCTTTAGATGCTGCTACATAAGGGTTTGCAAACTTCTGTTTATACTCTTCAACTTTAAGTTTTCTCATAGCATCTGGGTCTTCTGCCTCTGCAATCTCTTTTCTAAAAATAATATTAGCAGCTCCCTCGGGCCCCATTACAGCAATCTCTGCCATTGGCCAAGCGAATACGAAATCTGCCCTTAAATGCCTTGAGTTCATTGCAATGTACCCTCCTCCATAGGCTTTTCTTAAAATAACAGTAACCTTTGGAACGGTAGCCTCGCTATAGGCATACAACAGTTTGGCTCCATGGCGTATAACACCTGCATGCTCTTGATCTACCCCTGGCAAATATCCTGGTAAATCTTCTAAGGTTACAATAGGAATATTAAAAGCGTCGCAATATCTTATAAACCTTGCTGCTTTATCACTAGAATCGCAATCTAGCACCCCGGCCAACACCATTGGTTGGTTAGCCACGAATCCAACTGTGCGCCCAGCTAATCTGCCAAAACCAATAACAATATTTGATGCCCACAACTCTTGAACTTCAAAGAAGTTAGAACTATCTGTAATAGATCTTATAACATTACGAACATCGTATGGTTTTGTAGGATCTGTGGGAACAATTTTATCGATTTTATACTTTTTAATATTGGGCTCTGCAATCTTTTCGGGGATACATTTACATTCGTTGTGAGATGGGATATAAGTTAGTAGAGTTTTTATTTGCTCGAAGCATTCAGTTTCGCTGTTGGCAAAAAAATGTGCATTGCCTGTGATTTCGGCGTGAACTCTAGCACCTCCCAAAGATTCCATGTCAATTTCCTCTCCTAGTACAGATTTAATAACCTCGGGCCCTGTTATAAACATTTTAGAAATCTTGTCTACAACAAAGACAAAATCTGTAAGAGCAGGTGAGTAGACAGCCCCACCGGCACACGGCCCCAAAATTATAGATAACTGAGGTATAACACCACTGGCAAGGGTGTTGCGGAAAAATATTTCTCCGTAGCCTGCTAGTGAGTTTACTCCTTCCTGTATCCTTGCTCCACCAGAATCGTTAATTCCTATAAGAGGAATACGCATTCTTAATGCATAATCCATTATTTTAGTGATTTTTCTTGCGTGCATAGAGCCTAACGAGCCTCCGGCAACCGTAAAATCTTGAGCGTAAATGGCAATAGGCTTACCTTTTATGGTGCCAGTTCCAATAACGACTCCGTCTCCCGCTAAATTCTTTCCTTCCATGCCAAAATCTCTAGCTTCATGCTCTATAAAGAGGTCGTATTCAAAGAAAGAACCAGGATCTAGCAATTGGTTAATTCTCTCTCTTGCAGGAAGTTTACCCATTGCAATCTGCTTTGCAATCGCGGCGTCGCCCCCGCCTTTTTCTGCTCTGGCTGTGCGTTCTTGCAATTCAGAAATTTTTCTTTTTAATAGATTCATTGGTTATAGTTTTGTTACAGCACAAAAA